>CALGVF010000224.1 GCA_937920115.1 uncultured Clostridia bacterium | reverse complement strand
CTCCGTTATGGACGTTGAAATCCCGGGATTCGATAAAAAGGATGTCAACATTTCTTTGAAAGACGGATATCTGACGATAACCGCCGAGAAGAAAGAAGAGGACAACGGCAAGAAAGAAAACTACGTAAGGAGAGAGCGTTCGACCTCGCTTTCGAGAAGTTATTACGTCGGCGACGTCGCGAAAGAATCAGTGAAAGCGAAATACGAAAACGGCGTTTTGTCGATTGAAATTCCGAAAGAGCAGGAAAAGAAAGAACTTACTCACAACATAGAAATCGAATAATCTTGCGGTCGGATATTCGGGCAATCGGGGCGGTTTGACGATTGAACAGCAGGCGAAAAGTCGGGCTATAAGTCGATAAACGAGCAAAAAGCCGACAGATTGACGAATAAAACACCGATTGATAACGAAAGTCAAATCTTTCAAAGATTTTGAAAGCGGCGGGGCTATCCGTAAAGGATAGTCCCGCCGCTTTTTATTTATAAAAACGAAAAAATAAATATACAATTTGCATAGTACCATAATAAATCTAACTTTACTTGCTTTCCCCTTTGGGGAGAGTGGCTTGACGAAATGAAATGGAAGTCAAGACGAGAGAGGTCTTACTTTTTTTATAAATTTAGATAAATCTTTTTTTAATGACCTCTTTCGTCAACTCCGTTGACACTTTCCCCAAAGGGGAAAGCAAGAAAAATAGCGATATTTTGTTTTTTTATTAAAGTTTATCTATCGCTAAATCAAAAAAATAAATTTTACTTTTTTACAATCGCTATTTCTGCCGACGATTTTACGCTTCGGGAGCGGAAAAAAGATTTGCCGCCTCGGTCGCTACAACTCTTATCGTACAACGCATTACGCTCTTTATCGCCCCGCACACAAATACCGCGTTGAGATAATTCTTGATATACCTCACGGGGTTTGCAAGTCCTACGTAGCCGACTACTTTTTTGCACTTTCCAAACGCTTTCGCAACTTCTTTCATCGCCCCGTTTTTCATTATCGCCTGCGATAAGTTGGTCGCTCCGAGTACCGTCGATACGGGTATCGTTTTCACTATTTCAAGCCCCGACGCGTCGAGCATCGCCCTGACTTTCGATATTATTTCACGTGAAAACGCAAATATCTGTCTTTCCGACAAGTCTAAAAACGGCTTGTACGCCGACGGTCTGAAAATCTTGGCGACTTCGTTTACAAGTTCCGTATAATCGACCGATTTCGCCTTTTCGCCCTTCTCGCCTTTCTCGTCGTCGGGCTTTTTCTTTTTCCTGCGTGTAAGTCCGAGCGTTTTTCTGACGATCATACCTTTCGCGTTTTTATTATACCTCGCGGTATACTCGGCAATCAACGCTTCGACTTCCCGTTTCTGCTCCTCGCCGACCATTCCCGAATAGTCCGTAACGCTCTTTTGCGTGATTTTTTTCTTAATTCCGAATACCGTTAAAGAGACGGCGACGACCGCTCCGAAGAAAAGTCCGCCTATCGCGGAGAAAATAAGCCAAATCATTTCGCTCCCTCCTCTCCGTTAAAATTATCGCCGAGGAAAAATTCCTCGTCTCCGATTCCTTCGGCGTACTCGTCGAAGTCCTCGCCGATACCGTCGGTTCCGTCCGCCGTTTCGTTCGTTTCGGATATATTGGATATATCTGATAAATCGGGCAATTCGGGCAGGTCGGGTATATCCGATAATTCCGACTGCTCGGGCAGCAGTAACACGCCCGCCGCGACTTCCGATTCGCGGTCTTCCTCGGGCAACCGTCCTACGTAACCTCTCGCCTTTTTCTCAAAACCGCAACACAGCAGATTGTAGTCGTCGGAAATTCCGACGAGGGCGAGTTTCACGTACTTGCCGCATATTCTGAAAACGAAAAATTTTATCGCCTTTTCCTTTATGTATTCGGCAGGTCTCGTTCCCAAAACCCACCTGATTATCCTGTTTTTACCTTTCTTTTCTATATTTGCGATTTCGAGCCTTTCCAAGACCAGAGAGAACTTCAAATCCTCTAAATTCTCAGTCGGTTTGTCCACGCAATCTTTGAAAAATCTGCCTTTAATCAACTTATAGGGGTACTTTATGTAAGAAGCGTTCAAAACGTTCTCGACCGTCGCCTGCAATGTGTTAAGCGTTTCATCGGCGAAATCGAGCAGTTCGGTTATGTTGAAATCGAGCGGAATTTTTATTCCGTCGGGAAGATACCCCTTGATTTTAAAAAGTTCGTAACGCTTGACTTTTTCGTCGTAGTACGCGTCCGAAATCTTTTCGAGCGAGTACTTCATACCGCTCAGAAAGGCTTTCAGAACCCTTTTGAAAATTTCGCTTTTATCCTTTTCGCCGCTTTCGTCTACCGTTTCGTCCCCGCCGTTCTTCATAACGTAGTCGTAGTTTTCTATCGCCTGCGAAATTATTTCCGAACAGTCGATTTTCGGCTTCGTCTCGCGTTTTTTGAACTTCGCGGAAAGAACGGCTTTAATAATGAGGAAGAACAGCCCCGCCCCGATAATCGCAAAAACGAGAAATACGGAAAGTCCGACGGCTTTTTTCGTTATCCATTCCAAAACATACTCGTACCACTTCATAGCGAAACACCCGTCGCCGCAACGATAAGCGAAACGATAAAGCCGGCAATCACGCCGAGAGCGTACAAAACTCCGACGAGAACAAGGTTGCGTTTAATCTCTTTCGTATTTTTGAAAAGCACGGCAAGCCCCACGCCCGCGTTGGAGACAAGTCCCGCGGTCATCGCTCCGAACGAAATCGCTCCGCTTAAATAGGTCGAGGTAATAACCGCCGACGACGCGCAGTTGGGAATAAGTCCGACGAGAGCGGTCAAAAACGGGGCGAAATACTTTGATTTTTCGAGGAATTCGGAGAGTTTGTCCGCTCCGATTACGCCGCCCTCGGCGAAAAGTATGCCGAATATCAGCGTTACGACGAAAACGTAGGCGAATGTCTGCAAAGAGTGCAAAAGCGGCACGAAAAGATATCTCTCCAACGCGAGTTTTACCTTGCCGCCCTCTTTTTCCACGTGGTCGTGGCAATGAGTGCAGACGTCCTCATGCTCGAAGTTTTCGTCCTCTTCCACGGGTTGTCTGAAAAATATCGCGTTTACGATAAGTCCGACGATTAGTCCGTAAATAATTTTGAACAGGAGCAAGGGAATAAGAGCGAGTCTTTTATCACTCGAAATCAGAATGGAAAACGCCTCGTCGCTCGTCGCGATAAAGACGGCGAGCAGCGTTCCCGCTCCGATAAGTTTTTTGTCGTAGAGTTTAGCGGACATTACGGAAATACCGCAACTCGGGAACACGCCTGCGAGCGAACCGAGAACGGGAGCGAATTTTCCCGTCAGAAACCGACCGTTTTTAGCAAACTTCGCTTTTCGCTCGATAAGTTCGATAACGACGTAAGTGAGGAAGATAAAAGGAAGCATTTTAAGGCAATCTAAAAGACAGTCGAGTACTATTTCCCACATATAAAAACCTCCTTTTTACTTTTATAAGAATTTTTAACATTCCAAGCGATGTATTATACGTTATATACTTAGATTTTTACTTATTTTATTATATACTTTCGCGCGACAAAAATCAAGTTATTTATCGTCTCTCGTAAGTCTTGTCCGAGTAAGCGATATCTTTGCGAAACAAATATCACTCAACTCGCTTC
The DNA here is from genome assembly GCA_937920115.1 of uncultured Clostridia bacterium. Classification (GTDB taxonomy): domain Bacteria; phylum Bacillota; class Clostridia; order Christensenellales; family Borkfalkiaceae; genus UBA10281. Next base: position 2,850 of record CALGVF010000224.1, on the reverse strand, counting down.
TTCCTTCAGGCAAAGTAATTTTTTGCTCTATAAAGTTGTTTGTAAGAAAACTTGCCGTCACCTTCGGGGAAGGTGTCGCTGAAAGCGACGGAAGGGGACAATAAATCACCGCTACGTTTTACTTTGCATTTTTATCCCCTATCGGCTTGACTTCCATTTCATTCCGTCAAGCCACTTCCCCCGAAGGAGGAAGCAACTGTTACGAAAGTCATTCGTCGAAAAAACCCACTCCGAAGGAGGAAGCAAATTTTGCGATATTCCCGCCGCTTCAACGGAGGAATTTACCTCAAAAGGAGGAAGCGAGTATTTTGTTTTCGTAATTCCTCCCCGTTAAAGCAAAGGAAGTTTCTCCAAATGTAATCTATGTAACCTACACATAACGTAAAGCCGCAGAAAATTCTGCGGCTTTACGTCATAATGGAGAATGATTTATAAAAACAAGAAAAAACTTAGGATGAGCGTTTCTTTTCGTAAAAAGTACTTCGGTTCGCTTTTCGTTTCCCTATCTCCTTTTTACAACTGTATTGTACTCCATATTTATGTTGTACGTTTGATTGAAAAATATAACTTCTGTGAAAATTTTTCGGCGTTTGTCGAAAATTCGGGGTTTCTCTCTGATTTTTTATCGGGCGACTATCGAAACTTCGCCGTAGGACAAAATTCGCCCGTCGGACAGTATCAGATTGCCGTTGTCCGCTATTCCCGAGGCTTCGGCAAAATAGGTCTTTTCACCCTCGATTACCTTGATTTTCTTGCCTAATACGGTGTTTTTCGCCCTGTATTCGTCCATAGAGTAGTCTTTATAGAGGTTTTCTATAAGTCTGTCGATAAATTCGTCCGTGTCGATTTCGCGGTTTATTACGTCTTTCGCGGTCACGGCAACGCCGCTTAATTCGCTCGGTATCTCGTTGTTTAAATTCACGCCGATACCTATGACAGACTTTTTAACGTATTCGCCCTCGAACGAGTTTTTAATGAGTATTCCGCAGATTTTTTTGCCGTTCACATAGACGTCGTTCGCCCATTTTACCGAGGCGTTTATACCGTAACTTCCGAGAGTTTTCGCGACCGCAAGGCAGGACGAAGCCATAATTTTAAAAGACTCATCGGCTTTTAACGGGTAATACCTTACAAGGGTAAGATACGCCCCGCCGACTTCCGACGAAAAACTCCTGCCTTTCGTTCCCTTGCCGCCCGTCTGTCTTTTCGCGATTACCGCAAAATCGCTCGGTTCGTCGTGTGAAATAGCGTAGTCGTTGGTGGAATCGATTTCGTCAAAGTAAATTTTCTTAATCATAATCTTCTTCGCCGCCTATAAACTTAAAAGACGCCTCTTTCGCAACGTCGTAGGAAAATCCTTTTCCAAGCAGATACCTATAACACTTAACGGCGTTCTCTTTCGTCTTTTCTTTCCCTCGGAGATATTTCTCGGCGACCGCGTTCGCTCCCTCGCTTTCGTCCGAGCGTTCTTCTATCGCTTCCGATATTTCGCTGTCGCCGACTCCCTTTCGTTTAAGTTCCATCGCGAGCAGTTTATTGCCCTTTCTTTTTGAGTAACTTTTAACGTAGTCTTTTGCGTATTCTTCGTCGTTAATGAACTTATAGGTGGACATTTTGGAAATTACCGTCTCAATCGTACCGTCTAAATAGCCTTTTTTTCTGAGGTAATCTTCGACTTCCTTTTTAGTCTTTTTCGACAGCGAAATAAAGTTTAAAGCCTTATCCAAAGCCCTGAGACTTTCCGATTCGGTCTGAATTTCGTTAAGTCTTTCCTCGGCGATTTCGGTGCCGATTTTAAGGCGGTTTTTCATTATCGTTTCGAGTTCGAGACCGCAATAGAAAACGTTGTCGAGGTAGATATTGCACCTCGTCGGGTTTTTGACCTGCGGTTTTATATCCGTAATTTTTTTCATAGCGTGTACACCGTAAATTCCTCTCCGATTGGTTTTATCGTCGCTTTTCCCGAGGTGAAGTCGATAAACTGATTTTCAAACTCAAAGTCTTCGACGGGAACGGCGATTTCGAGTTTTACCGACTCGCCGAAATCGGACGATAAAGTTTTCATTTTGCGTTTTGCCGAGAATTTGAAAAAGGACTGATAAATATCGTAAGGCATATCGACTTGCCATATCTTCGAGAAAACGTTTTCTTCTACGCCCGACTTGTCCAAAACGTCTCTCGCACTTTGAGAATACGCCCGAACGAGACCGCCCGCTCCGAGTTTAACGCCGCCGAAGTATCTTGTCACGACGACCATAGTATCTTTGAGGTTTTTGCTTTTGATAACCTCTAAAATAGGCTGACCCGCCGTGCCTTGGGGTTCGCCGTCGTCGGAGAAGCGGGAAATTTCGCCGTGGTCGGTGATATAAGCGTAACAGTTATGAGTAGCGAAGGGGTGTTTCTTTCTTATTTCGTCCAAAAAAGTTCTCGCGTCGTTCTCGGTTTCGCATTTTTTTGAATAAGCGATAAATCTCGAACGCTCGATAACGATTTCGTTTTCGGTGTTGTTTTTTACGCGAAAATAGCCGTTAATCGACATATAGCCCTCCTTTTATATAACTTGCCGCAAGGCAAATATAACTTCTGTAAAGAAATATAATTTTCGTTTCTCGGGACGCCCTTCTCTTAAAAATGCAAGCATTTTTAAGAATTCTGTTAGTGGGCGTCGTCCCCTACGCCGTAGGCAAATATAACCGTCGCAGACGATATAACTTATCGACAAATAAATATAACTTTGCAGAGCAAAATATAACTCCCGTTCTACGGGACGCCGAGGCGTCGTCCCCTACGCCGCAAGGCAAATATAACCGTCGCAGACGATATAACTTATCGACAAATAAATATAACTTT
>CALGVF010000223.1 GCA_937920115.1 uncultured Clostridia bacterium | reverse complement strand
TTTAACGTAGTTGCCCGGTCTGTCGGTGTTAAGCGAGTACAGCCAGATAAGTACAGCCTTTTTGTCCTGAGATTTGAACTGAGGCTGACGGTTTATCGTCCAAGACATATACCAGTTGTCAACGCTGTCCTTAACCGTTACTATGCCGCCCGTGGTAACTCTTCCCGATCGCGGGTCGCGGCGACAGATTTTCTCGATATATTCGATTATTTCGTCGTCCGAAGTCTCTACCGTCGCACTCATCCAGTTAGTTTCGTCGGGGTGGTCGCAATAGTTGGAGGGATTGCCGAACGCAGGGTCTTGTAATGCGATATTTTTCCATAAATCCCACGATTCGCCGCCGCCTTTTCTGATTTTGGAGAGGTCGGGAGCGTGCGTCTGATCTCCGTAGCAACTCGTATCGGTGCAACAACCGTTAGTTATGAATACGAGGTCGGTGTCAAGTAAGTCTATGCTGCCTTTTTTGCCGTCCTTGACGTATTCTATTTTCTTTGCGGTTTTCTTCTTACCGTTTATATCGAATACAACGTTCTTAACGTCAACTCCGTATTCTACCTTTACGCCTCTTTCTTCGAGATATTTTTGAAGAGGCTGAATAAGACTCTCGTACTGATTGTACTTGGTGAAACGAAGAGCGGAGAAGTCGGGCAGTCCGTCGATATGGTGAACGTATCTTTGAAGATATCTCTTCATTTCGAGAGCGGAATCCCATGAATGGAATGCAAACATTGTCTGCCAGTATAACCAGAAGTTGCTTTCCCAGAAGTTTTCGTCGAAATAATCGCTTATCTTTTTATCTTCGAGATCTTCCTCGGGAGTCATAAACAACTTGCTGACCTGCATTGCCGCAGCCTTATTAAGGTTGAACTTATTATCGGTGCGAGCATTCTCGCCGCGATTTACGGTCGCTCTGCAAAGCGAGTAGTTGGGGTCGGCTTTATTTAATCTGTAATATTCGTCGAGAACGGAAAGACCGGGATTTTCGAGCGAGGGAACGTCTCTGAACATTTCCCACATAACCTCGAAATGGTTATCCATTTCTCTGCCGCCTCTCATAAAATAACCGCTTCTCGGAACGGCTCTGCCGTCGCATGAACCGCCGGCTATATCCAATTTTTCGAGGAGATGAATATGCTCGCCTTTCATCTGTCCGTCTCTCACGAGGAAGAACGCCGCGGAAAGACCTGCGAGACCCGTGCCGATAATATAAGCCGATTTGGCGTCGACTCCGTCGGGTTTGACGGGGTGAGCGAACGCTTCGTAATTGCCTGAACCATAGTACATATAAATTTACCTCCGAATTTGTTTTACGAGCATATTATAACGCCTTATTTTCAAAAAAACAATAATCAATTTTTTCGTTTCGTCGTAAATTCAGACAAAATCCTTGAATTGATAAAATTTTTGACGAACAAAATATTTTGTCGTCTTTATTCCGAAATATAACATTATATATAAAAAAGACCGCTTTACACGGTCTTTCGGGGGTGTTTTCATATTCGTTAAATTTATTTTCTGAAATTGTTAAAGGCGAGTTCTATCGCCCCGTCGACTATCTTACTTACTCTTTCGACTATTTCCTCGGGGCTTTCCCGCATATCGTTTCTTACCCATTCCAGAAGCACGCCGACAAAAGCGTACTTATAAAAATCGGCTATATACTGTTTTTCGTCGTCTCTGACTTTGTAATTTTTAGCCTTTTCGTCCACGACGTTCTTAATGAGCGGGTATACTAAACGATAAAGATACTGTTCGAGCATTTCGAGCGAAACCGACTTGTATATGTTGTCGATGAACGCCTTGTCGTTTTTCGCTAAGGTGAATACCGCGAGAAAACCGCTCTGCCAGGTATCGTACGTTTTATTTTCTTTCAGAACCTTATCGGTGTCTTCGATACACGTCCACTCGACAAGGTCGTAAATATCCGCGAAGTGATAATAAAAGGTTTGTCTGTTGATGCCGCAGTCGTCCGCTATGTCCTGTATAGTTATTTTATTGAGACTTTTTGTAAGAAGCAAACGCTTTAAAGAAGCGGATATCGCCCTTTTCGTAATATCGCTCATAACTTTTCTCCCGATTTGATGAAAATATTTTAACATTATTTATATAAATTGTCAATATCGAACCGAGAAATTGTCGAAAAAGAATTTTCGGTGTAAGGCAAAAATGCTTGACACCGTATTTTTTATGTGGTATAATGCGAGTATGGCAAAGGGGATAGAGAGCGATTTATACTATAACGAGTTGTACTTCGAGTATTCGACGATGCTGAGCAAAACTCAACGCGAGATATTCGATATGTACTTCGGAATGGACTTGTCGCTCGGCGAAATCGCGGAGATAAAGAACGTGTCGAGACAGAGCGTTTCGGACGCGGTCGCAAAAGCGAAAAAGCAACTCTTGTCGTTTGAGGAAAAACTCGGGATAGTAGAGAAGAAAAAGGCTGTTTATCGACTTATAGACCGATATTTTAACGGTAATGAAGAGGTAAAAGCGGAATTTCGACAAATTTTGGGAGATAACTGATGGCAATATTTCAAGGCTTATCGGAAAAACTTAATCACATATTTTCCAAGATGACGAAAAGGGGTAAACTTACCGAACTCGAAATCAAACAGGCTATGAGAGAGGTGAGAATCGCCCTTTTGGAAGCGGACGTCAATCTTTCGGTTGCCAAGGACTTTATAGCGAAAGTCAGCGAAAAGGCTGTCGGGCAGGAAATACTCAAAAGTTTAAGTCCCGCTCAGCAGGTCATAAAGATAGTAAACGACGAACTCACCGAACTCATGGGTTCGACGAACAGTAAACTTATCGTAAGTTCGTCTCTTCCGACGGTCATTATGATGTGCGGCTTGCAGGGCGCGGGCAAAACCACTCTTTGCGGAAAACTCGCCGTATATCTCCTGGCTCGCGGCTTGCGACGTGTATCGTCCCGCCGCTATCAACCAACTGAAAATCGTCGGCGAAAAGGCGGGAGCGGACGTCTTTGAAAAGGGACAAGGCAATCCCGTTAAAATCGCGACGGAAGCGGTCGAATACGCCAAGAAGTTCGGCTATGACACCGTTATCGTGGACACCGCGGGCAGACTTCATATCGACGAAGCCCTTATGGAAGAACTCGAAAACATAACGAAAGCGATAAGAGTTGACGAAATTCTTTTAACCGTCGATTCCATGACGGGACAGGACGCCGTAAACGTCGCAAAAACGTTCAACGAAAGGCTCGAACTCACGGGCGTAGTGCTTACGAAACTCGACGGCGATACGAGAGGCGGCGCGTGTCTTTCCATAAAAGCGGTAACGGGCAAGCCGATAAAATTCGCTTCGGTCGGAGAAAAACTCACCGATTTGGAGCCGTTTTATCCCGACAGAATGGCGAACAGAATTCTCGGAATGGGCGACGTTTTGTCCTTAATCGAGAAAGCACAGGAAGCCGTCACCGAAGAGCAGATGGAAAAAATGGAGAGAAAGTTCAAGTCGAACAGTTTTACCTTGGACGATTATCTCGAACAGTTCGCGATGCTTAAAAAGATGGGCGGAGCGAAGAGTTTACTCGGTATGCTTCCCGGTATGGGAACGAAAATAAAGGTAAGCGAAAACGACATAGACGAGAGGAAAATCGAAAGAACGAAAGCGATAATTCTTTCTATGACGAAAAAGGAACGCAACGACCCGTCGATAATCAACTATTCGAGAAAGACGAGAATCGCGAACGGCAGCGGAACGAGTATACAGGAAGTAAACCAACTGCTTAAACAGTTCGAGCAGACGAAGCAGATGATGAAGATGATGCGTGGCAAACGCGGTCTGAAAATGCCCTTTTAAAGGGGCGAATCCGAAGAGGGAATTTCCGCTAAGGGAATTAAACAAAGAAACGCCGTAAACGAATAACAAAAGAGGTTTACGTCGGAAGATAAATTTCGTAAAATTTTTAACGGAGGATACAACCATGGCAGTAAAAATGAGATTGACGAGACTCGGCGACAAAAAGTCCCCTTCTTATCGTATCGTCGTAATCGACAGCAGAAAAGCGAGAGACGGCGAATACATCGATAAAGTCGGACACTATGACCCGACCAAAAATCCCGCCGAAATCGTAATCGACAAAGAGAAAGCGGCAGATTGGCTTTCGAAAGGCGTTCAGCCCACCGAAACCGTCAGAGCCCTTCTTTTAAACGCCGGCGTTATCGAGAAGTCGGACAAATTGTCCCCTTCTAAGACTAACCCCAAGAAGAAAAAGAAGTAAAAATCGGGAAGTGAATTAAATGTTGGAAATTATCAAGTATGTCGTAAATCAGTTCGCCGACAAGCCCGAAGACGTTGAGTATTCGGTAGAAGAAAAAGGCAACTCGATTGAAGTAACGGTACTTATCGACGAGGAAGATATGGGTAAGGTGATAGGTCGTCAAGGCAAAATCGCCAAAGCCCTTCGCACCATCGTCAACGCCGTTTCCAAAAAGAACGGAAAGAGATGCAATATCGAAATCAAAAGTAAAAACTAAGGACAGTTTTATCTGTTTCGATAGCGAACTTTGTCGGGGCTGTAAAAACAGCAAAAAAATGAAGACTGCAAATCTATCCGAAAAAATAGAGATGCAGTCTTTTTTCAGTAAAACTTTTTTCCCTTGCTTTCCCCTGTGGGGAGAGTGGATTTTACGAGCAAAGCGAGTAAAAGACGAGAGAGGTCTTGCTTTTTCACAAATTTAGATAAAATTTTATTTTAAATAACCTCTATCGTCGGCTACGCCGACACTTTCCCCAAAGGGGAAAGCAAGGAAAATAGCGATATTCTGTTTTTTGCAGTCCCCGTATTTCTTTCTATATAAATGGGGCTATAAGCCGATTAACGGGCTATAAACAAGGCAAATGGGTAAAATCGAGATAGGAGCGGTGGCAAAACCGCAAGGCATTAAAGGGGAACTTAAAATAAGGCTTTTCGGCGACGGGTTCGAGCAGGTGAAAGGCGTTACGACGGTTGAAATTAAGGGCGTGGCGTATAAGGTCGAGAACTTTAAAAGTTGCGGCGGCGAAGAGGCGATTATAAAACTGAAAGGTTTAGACGACAGAAACGCGGCGGAACTTTTACGAGGCGAAGAAGTGTCGGCGAAAAGAGAGGAAGTAAAAGTCGAAGAGGGAAGGTATTTCGTCTCCGACGTTTTAGGTTGTTCGCTCGTACTTTCGAGCGGTAAAACGCTCGGCGAAATCATCGACATAGCGAGCGGCAACGTAGATTATTATTACGTAAACACAAGCGAGGGAACGGCGGTTTTTCCGCTCCTTCCCGACCTTCTGATAAATATAGATATTGAAAAAAGACAAGTGACGGTAGACGCGAAAAGGTTTACCGAGGTGGTAATGTATGAGAATTGACATACTCACCCTTTTCCCCGAAATGTTCGTTTCCCTTACCGAAAGCATAATCGGCAGGGCGGTCAAATCGGGAAAAGTCGAGATTGTAATTACGGATATAAGAGACTACACGGAAAACAAGCACAGAAAGTGCGACGATTATCCGTTCGGCGGCGGCGCCGGAATGGTAATGACTCCGCAACCCGTTTATTCGGCGATAAACGCGGTTGACCCGAATCACGAGGCGAGGCGTATTTTTATGTCCCCGAAAGGCAGGCGTTTTTGTCAGGGGATGGTCAAGGAAATGCTTTCTTACGACAGAATATTGCTGCTTTGCGGGCATTACGAGGGCATCGACCAACGGGTTTTGGACCTTTGCGTGGACGAGGAAATTTCCTTGGGCGACTTCGTTCTTACGGGCGGCGAAATACCCGCTATGGCTATTACCGACTGCGTTTGCAGATACGTTGACGGGGTAATTTCGACGGACAGTTTAAACGAGGAGAGTTTCACGGACAACCTTTTGGAGTACCCGCAGTACACCCGTCCGCAAGAATTTATGGGGCTTACCGTACCCGATGTTTTAGTTTCGGGCAATCATAAGGAAGTCGATAAATGGCGTCGGGAAATGTCCGTAAAAATCACCGAGAAAAATCGCCCCGATTTGCTAAGGAAGGACAAGTGATATGAAAGGCGACAAAGCGGAAGGATACGTTGTAAAGAATATAAATTGGTTCCCCGGTCACATGGCAAAGGCTCTTCGCAAAATGGAAGAGGACGTCAAACTGTGCGACGGGATAATTTACGTTCTCGATTCGAGAGCGGTTTTCGCGTGCTTCAACAAGCGGCTTTTTACCGTTTTCGGCAACAAACCCGTCGTGTACGTTATAAATAAAAGGGATTTAATTTCGGACTCTGCGGCGAGGGATATAGAGAGGTATTTCAGAGAAAAAGGGCTTGTTTACGAACTTATAGACGGACTTTCTAAAAAAGATTCGCAGAAAATCCGCTCGAAATGCGAGTGGATTATGAGAGAGAAAACCGAACGCAATAAACAGAAAGGCATAACGAAGTCTTTAAGGTTTATGGTCGCGGGTATTCCGAACACGGGGAAGTCTACGATTATAAATACTCTTTGCGGAGCGAAGAAAGCCGAGACG
>CALGVF010000222.1 GCA_937920115.1 uncultured Clostridia bacterium | reverse complement strand
TAGCGTATGGTGTAGTTCGAGGTGAATACCCGTCGGGGAAAAATACGAGACGTCGTGGTCGGTCTGACAAAAATATTTATACCCTTTCTCTTCAAACGCCTTGCGGCACTTTTTTACGTCCTCCTGCTTTACGAGAACGTCCACGTCGCTGCTAGTTCTCTGCCACGGCTCGGGATATAAAAATCTGATAACCGCCCCTTTAAGCAAAATAAATGGTGCCGAACACTCCTCTAAAACGCGTTTTATTTCTTCGATTTCGGCGTTTATACCCTCGTAACGATAAACGGCGGTTAGAATCTGTTTCTCAAACGCAGCCTTTACTTCTTCGTTTTTTAACAGTCCGCTTTTTATGAGGGCGTCGCCGACAATATGTCCCACGTCATGTTTTTTAGACAAGGCGTAAAGAGCCTTCAACTCTTCGTCGTTAAGGCTCCTTATCAAATCTGCGTCTAAATCTTTACCGCAAATTTCCGCACTTATTAAATTCATCGTCGCAAGACATACTTTGTTCATCGCGTAAGGTTAAAATTTCCTCCACACCATTTTGTTTACTACGCCCGTGTACGACTGTATAATTTTTACCACCTTAGTCGATACGTTTTCTTCCACATAGTTCGGAACGGGTATGCCTATATCGCCGTTTTTGTTCATTTCGACAGCCGTATCAACCGCCTGCAAAAGCCCGTGTTCGTCGATACCCGCCAGAATAAAGCACGCTTTGTCGAGAGCCTCGGGGCGTTCGGTAGAAGTCCTTATACACACCGCGGGAATCGGCTTTCCGATACTCGTGAAGAAACTGCTTTCCTCGGGTAAAGTACCGCTGTCGGAAACGACCGCAAAAGCGTTCATCTGCAACTTGTTGTAGTCGTGGAAACCGAGCGGTTCGTGCCTTATAACTCTTTTGTCGAGTTGAAAACCGCTTTCTTCGAAACGTTTTTTACTTCTCGGGTGGCATGAATACAATATAGGCATATCATACTTCTCCGCAAGACGGTTGATCGCCGTAAACAACGACTTAAAATTCTTTTCAGTGTCTATATTTTCTTCTCTATGAGCCGAAAGCAGAATATATTTTTTCGGTTCAAGTTTAAGTCGGTTTAAAATGTCCGACTTCTCGATTTCTTCGAGATTTTCATGTAAGACTTCCGCCATCGGCGAACCCGTAACGTAAGTCCTCTCCTTCGGAAGCCCGCACTCGGCAAGGTACCTCCTCGCGTGTTCGCTGTACGCAAGGTTTACGTCCGAGATAATATCGACTATCCGTCGGTTTGTCTCCTCGGGCAAGCACTCGTCTTTGCAACGATTCCCCGCTTCCATGTGGAAAATAGGGATATGGAGTCTCTTCGCAGGGATAGCCGAAAGACAGGAATTCGTGTCTCCGAGTATCAGCAAAGCGTCGGGTTTTACGGCGTTCATCAACTTGTAGGAGCAGTTAATGATATTTCCGACCGTCGCTCCGAGGTCGTCGCCTACCGCATCCATATACACCTCGGGGTCGGCGAGTTTCAAATCTTTAAAGAACACGCCGTTGAGGTTGTAGTCGTAATTTTGTCCCGTATGAGCCAAAATACAGTCAAAATATTTCCTGCATTTATTGATTACGGCGGCGAGCCTTATTATTTCGGGTCTCGTGCCGACTATAATGAGCAATTTTAACTTTCCGTCGTTTCTGAATTTCACGTCGGAATAATCAGTTTTTATATCCATAAGTACCTCTATAAGTCGATTAACACTTATTTTACAATCTCAAAGAATGTGTCGGGGCGAGTCGGGTCGAATTGTTCGTTAGCCCACATGAGTGTTACCAAATCTTCCGTATCGCTTAAATTTATTATGTTGTGCGTGTAACCGGGAAGCATATGCACAGCCTCGATTTTATCGCCCGAAACCTCGAATTCTATAACTTCGCCCGTACCGATTTTGCGTTCCTGAATAAGTCCGCGACCCGATACGACTATGAAAAACTCCCACTTTGTATTATGCCAATGTTGACCTTTCGTTATCCCCGGCTTGGAAATATTTACCGAAAACTGACCGCATTTCTCCGTCTTTAAAAGTTCTGTAAAACTTCCTCTCGCGTCAACGTTCATCTTTAAAGGAAACGCGACCTTTTCTTTCGGAAGGTACGAAAGGTATGTGGAATACAGTTTTTTTGCGAACGAGTTATTCGGAATTTCGGGCATTAACAGACTTATAGGCTGACTTTTAAACTTTTCAAGCAAGTCCGCAATCTCGCCGAGCGTTACGCGGTGAGTCATGGGAACAAAGCAAAATTCCCCGTTTTCGCTCGCCACGGCGGTTAAGCCGTCAAACGTACAACGATGCTCTTTGCCTTCCAAAGCGTCGAACATTTCGTACACCAAATCGTCGATATACAAAAGTTCGAGTTCGGTCGAGCGGTCGTTTATCGTAATCGGCGAATCGTTCGCAATATTGCTGCAAAAAGTCGCGACCGCGCTGTTGTAATTCGGTCTGCACCACTTGCCAAACAGATTCGGAAAGCGATAAACAAGAACTTTCGCCCCCGTCTCATTCGCATAATCGAAAAATAGATTCTCGCCGTCTCTTT
>CALGVF010000221.1 GCA_937920115.1 uncultured Clostridia bacterium | reverse complement strand
GGACGGACTCGAAACGCAGATTCAGGCGTGTCAGTCGGTCGCTATGGAGTACGTTTCCGCATTCGAGAGCGCGAGTTATTCGGAAAGTCAGAAACAAGCGAAACTTAAAGAATTTCGCGATAAACTCGAAATAGCGGGAGCGGGTAAAATAGTCGAAGCGAAGCAAAAACAGTTGAACGAATATCTTAAAAACAAATAAATGGAGAAGAGTCAATGAAAAAGATAATTATGTCGATAATCGCCTTATGTGCGGCTTTTTGTTGCGTGATAGCGGTAAACGGGGTATCGGCGAAAGCCGACGGGAACGTCGTGGAAGTAAAGGGTAACGTAATAGAATACGGTTCGGTCGAAAGCGGCTTCTATCAGGTGACGAATCAGGGCGTTACGGGCGAAAGAGTAAGCAAGGACGAGTCGAACGCTCATAGCGGCGAAGCGTATCTGAAACTGACGAACGACGGAACGAACGCCGAAAAAAGAACCTATTTCAAAACGAACGAAAATTTGCTCGGCAGGTATCGGCTCGAATCGTATATCCGTTCTGCGAGCGGAGAAAGCGAAGTCAGGCTCGGACTGTTGTTTTTCGTCAAAGACGCGGACGGAAAAACGGTCGGATACCCGAAAACGTTTATAACGGGCGAGAGTTATTCTTATAAAGTAAACGAAACGTATAAAAAAATCGGCGGAGAAATAAACGTAGAGTTTGACGAAGACTCTCATACGCTTACTCTTAGCGGTTGGGATAAGCCTGTCGTTACCGAAAACGTGTATTCATACGACAGTTACGTATTTCTGAGAGTGGATAACGACGGCGGAGTATGTTATTTCGACGATATGGCGTTGCTCGGAGTTTACGACGGAAAAGTGACCGTCAAAGCCTCTGACGGGTCTCTCGCGACGGATAACGTGACGTTTTCGATTGAAAACGCCTACGGCGAGATTTCGAATATAACCGCGGACGAGGGAAAAGACGGCGTTTATACTTTTAAAAACCTCGCGGGCGAAGTGGTTATTACTCCGAGCATGAACGGCTCTATAAGACCCGAAGTAAAACTTTCGGCTTTATACAGCGAAGGGGTTTCGGAAACGTACTCGGGAAAAATCGTCCTTAAATGTTCGGGAGAGACGGTGACGGGAGCGACGGTGACTGCTGTCGTAAACGGCGAAACGGTAGTCTTTACGGATAACGGAGACGGAACTTACGAAAGCGGAAATCTTAGCGGAGAAGTAGTAGTCACGGCTAAAAAGTCGGGCTATAAGTTCGTTAAAGCGACTTTGACGGCAACGGATAACGAAAAAGAAATAGTCGGCGAAAAGGCGGAAACGCTGCCTGCCGTAGAGGTTGAAGACAATATGTTCGCCTACGGAACGTTTGAGACGAAGCAGGTCAAAAAACTACGTGAAGAGACGAATAATCAGGGAGCGTGGTTCTCGTATGCGGAAGAAGAAGCCTACGAGGGATCGGTGTCCTTGAAAGTCTATCTCGACAAGACCGATACCACGGGCAGAAACAGAATGATTACGAGATTTTTCACGAATCTCGATTTCGACGCCGCAGGTACGGAATTTTATCTCGAAGCGTATATGAAGTCGGGCGGCGATTCGGCGAGAGTACAGTTCGGCGTTATGTCTACTTTCGACAAGCCTACGGAAGGTTGG
>CALGVF010000220.1 GCA_937920115.1 uncultured Clostridia bacterium | reverse complement strand
AGTTCTCGCTTTTCAATCTGTAACGCCGTTTACGCCTGCGGTAATTTGGGGACAGATTCAGAGCGGACTTTTAGGAATGGTGTTACAGGCGGCGGCAGTACCGTTTATCGTAATGGGTTTAAGAGCGTTGCTTATCAGGGATAAAAATGACTGATATAGAAATTGCAAAAAGCAACCTGTCGGGGCATACGATATGCCTGTGTAAAGACGGAAACTGTCTTTACAGCGAAAGGCGAGGAATCGCCCCGATGATGAATTTTATAGCGAGCGGAACGGATATGCGGGGATATTCGGTTGCGGACTTAGTCGTAGGCAAAGCCGCCGCGATGCTGTTCGTTTTAAGCGGAATTAAGAGTGTTTTTGCTAAAACATTATCGAAAAGCGGCGAAGAAATACTGAAAAGATACGAAATACCATACGAATACGAAACGCTTACGGATAAAATAATCAACCGTGACGGAACGGATATATGTCCCATGGAAAAGGCGGTAAGCGTAACGGAAGACCCGCAAGAGGCGTACTCGATTTTATCCGAGCGGATAAAATCTATGACAAGTAAAAAATAAATTGAAACGGAGACGGCAGAACGTAAAAATATTTATAAATTTATCGCATTTGAATTGACAGCGTACCTTTAAAATAGTATTATAACATCGTCTTGAAATTTGATGTTTTACGAAGGATAAATATGAAGGTCAAAGCATTATTTGATAAAATTTCCCGTCCCATAGATTTGACGAAAGGAACGCCTTGGAAGGTTCTTTTGAAGTACGGAGCCCCGATAATTCTTTCCTACCTTTTGCAACAGGTCTACGTTTTAACCGACGCCATAATCTGCGGACAGGTTTTAACGGCGGGCGAGGTTGCGGGCGTAAACGATACGTTCGCCCTCACGTTTTTGTTTTTACAATTCGCTTTCGGCTGTACGGCGGGGTTCGGCGTTCTCACCGCGAAATACGTCGGCGAAAAAAACAACGAAAGATTGAAAAGTTCCCTTTCCGCTCAGATAGTTCTCACGGCGGCGATTTCGGTCGTTTTATCCTTAATCGCAGTGCTTTTATTGCCGCTTTTGTTGAAAATGATAAACGTTACGCCCGTAAACGAGGAAGTGTACGGGGCGGCTTACGACTACTGTTTAGTGATTTTTATTGGAATATTCACGCAAATGGGCTACAATTTCGCTTGCGGAATATTAAGAGCCTACGGAGATTCTGTTACACCGCTTATTTTCCTCGTCGTATCTACGGTACTTAACGTGGGACTTGACGTATTGTTTTTAACCGCGTTTAAAATGGGCGTTACGGGAGCGGCTCTCGCGACGGTCATCACTCAATTTCTTAGTATGATAGGCTGTTTCGCGTACACTTTCGCAAGATATAAGGAAATACGCCTTAAACTGAGCGATTTCAAAAAGGGCGTAAAGGATATTCTGCCCAACTTAAAACAGGGTTTACCCTTGGGGCTTCAATTTTCTGTACTCGCTATCGGAATAGTCATAATGCAAGGCGTGGTCGTCAATTTCGATGTTGACGCCAACGGGATAATGGTGGCGAATACCCCTGCGCAGAACGGATACGGAGCAGGCAGTAAACTGTTTAACGTGCTGATTTCGTTCTATAACGGACTCGGGTCGGCAATACTTGTTTTCATTGCGCAGAACTACGGAAAAGGCGATTACGCCAATATAAAAAGAGGTTGCTTGCAGGCCCTTGTAATGGTCGTCGTCATTCACGCGTTGTGTTTTCTGATTGCCGGTTTGTGCTGTATAAACGGCGCGTATCAGTATCTGTTTATGAGTGCGGATAAAGTGTCTGCGGAGTCGATTACATATGGTAATACTTTTATTTTCGTAGATTTGGCTAATTTTTCCGTAGTCGGTTTTCTGATTGTGGTAAGGAGTGCGGTGCAGGGGATATGTAAAAGCGGCTACGTACTCGGTGCTGGAATAATGGAACTTATAGCGAGGTCTCTTATATGTATGTTTTTGCCGCCGCTTATAAACGGCGGAGCGATTACTTCGTCTGCCTCGCTCGGGGCGTATATCGCAACTTGTTACGGCGACCCGGGAGCGTGGCTTTTCGCAAGCACTTTACTTCTCATACCGTTTATCAGATACATATTAAAAAAGAAGTACAAAAAAGAAGCGGTTGAATAATAGATTTTTAGCAGTTGCAAGACTGAAAAGTCTGTCGGGACGTCGAGGGCGACGTCCCCTACGGCAAAACTTTATCAATCTTTAAGTTGACAAAAATGTTGTTTAAAATTCTTTTGACCCCTTTTTAACAATCGGCTAAAACAATCAATATATGCGGTATTTTTC
>CALGVF010000219.1 GCA_937920115.1 uncultured Clostridia bacterium | reverse complement strand
CGTATTTTCCTATTGTACTCGTCATAGAAGGTATGGTCACTTCGGTTAACGTCGTACAATTTCTGAACGCTTCGTTTCCTATCTTCCTAATCTTAACAGGTAATTTTATCTCTTTTAAGCCGCTACATTCTTTAAACGCATAGTCGCCTATGGATAAGGTTTGAGCAGCGCCCGATAAGTCTACGACTTTAAGCAAAGAACAACCGTAGAACGCATACCCGTCGACAGTAGCAAACTTATTAACGCCGATATACAAACCGGGTTCTGCATTTCCCGCTTCGATTTCCGCGGCTTTCGTTTCGTTTGCGAAAATTCTGAGTTTTTCGCATCCGTAGAATGCACCCCATTCAGGTTTTGTTCCGCCACCGATAGATGTTAAAACAGCCGAATTGTTGACTACAACCTTTTCAAGTTTTGTACAGTTGTTAAACGCCGCCATCTTCACTGCTGTAACTTTAGCACCTAAGGTGACAGAAATAAGTTCGCTGCAGTTCTGGAACATCGATGTCACAACGTTCGCCGCGTCAACGGTTACGCTTGTAAGTTTCGTGCCCATAAACGCATAATTTGCCTTTGTGACGTTATTCTTTTGGGTTATTTCAAGTGATCCTCCAAGCATCGAATCGGCAAAAGCATATTGTCCCGTAGACGTTACTTTATCAAAGCCGACGACTTCGGTTACGCCCGACTCGCGGAAAGATCCCGTTCCTATCGTCATAGACGCATTTTTAGAAAAATCTACCGACGTTACTTTAGCACATTCTCTGAAAGCGTTATCTCCGATCGCCGTAACCTTCTCAGGTATATTAACCGTCTCCAAATTGACGCATCCGTAGAAGAAGTTGTTCGGAATCTTAGTCACTCCTTCGGGGAATACAAACCTCGTAAGGCTTGAACATCCTTGGAACAAATTGACTGCAGTCGACATACTCGATGCGGTATTTGCAGGAAGAGAAGTTGCCGTATATCTGTCAGCCGATTCTGACGAGTTGTCATAATCCAAGGTATTTACGGAAACAAGAAGACTACAATCCTTAAACGCACCCGTCAACACCGACGTAAGAGCGGAATTTATACCATCGGAGAATCTGCCGAATACCACAGAGGTAATAGACGTACCCTCAAATGCATAGTAACCTATCGTAGATACTGTAGACGGAATTTCCAGAGAACCTTCTATCGCAGTATTACGGAAAGTATTGTTAGGTATACTTGCATATTTATATCCTTCTGCAAATACAAG
This sequence comes from uncultured Clostridia bacterium, assembly GCA_937920115.1. Lineage (GTDB taxonomy): Bacteria > Bacillota > Clostridia > Christensenellales > Borkfalkiaceae > UBA10281. Next base: position 1,184 of record CALGVF010000219.1, on the reverse strand, counting down.
TTCTTTAAGTTTTGAACAGCCTTCGAATACGCCCGTTCCCATATCGTTAAGTCTTGCAGGAAGCGTTACCGATTCAATGGACGAATTTTTAAACGCATTCGCACCGATTTTAAGAGGTTCGGTTCCGTTTTCGAAATCGAGGAACTTAAAGCCCGTTCTTCCGCTGAATGCTCCGTCGGCAATGGTTGTAATACTTGCCGGTATTACTACCGTATCCGCCGTAAGAACGTAAGGAACGTAGGCGATTGTCGTCTTGACTCCGTTTTCGAGACCGTAGACTATTCCGTCGCTGTCTTTAACGAAGTTTTCGCTGCCTGTCGGCACGACAAGATTGGACAGTACCGGAAGATTGGTCGCCAAAGTTACAAACTCGGAAGCCGTAAGGTTCTTGGGTAACGTTATCGTATCGATGTTATAGCATGACTGGAATACGTCTGCTCCGATCTTACCTCTTTCGGTCTCGTTTTCCCAAATTTCGGGAAGCGTGATTTCTGCAATTCTCGAATTCTTAAACGCACCCTTTCCTATTTCCTTAATCTTGCATCCGTCCGCAAATGTAATACGCTCTATCGAGTTATCTTTCTCTATTGCAGCATATCTTGCAAGCGCGTAATCGCCTATCTTGGTAAGACGAGACGGGAAATTCAATTCCTTAAGATTTATACAGCCATAGAATACTTCTTCATAATTCATCTGGCTCGGATCTTTGATTGCCTGAAGTTCAAAATCTACAGGGGTCTCGCCATCGGGCGTTTCGTCGAAAATTATCTCGGAAACCTTATAACATCCGCCGAAAGCAACTTTTTCAAAAGTCTTTGCCTTATACGAAACGTGAACGGCTCCTTCTCTCTCAAACGGACAGAATACAACAGACGCAAGATCTTTTGTATAAAGGACACCGTCGTACGAAGCGTATTCGTTGCCGCCCTCTTCAACGTTGATTGTCGTTAAACCACAAGTTTTATATGCTCTCGAGTCGCTCTGATCATAACTCGTTCCAAACGACATAACATTAAATTTAAGCGTAGATGCGGAGGTTGTATTACGCTGGAACACGTCGAGCAGACTTGTATTGAAACTTGCTATACGGTTCGGAAGATTAAGCGTCGTCAAAGATTCGCATCCTGCAAACGTCTGTTTTCCGAAAGAAAGAGGAGCAGTTCCGCCTTTAGCAAACTCAATCG
>CALGVF010000218.1 GCA_937920115.1 uncultured Clostridia bacterium | reverse complement strand
CCTACGGCAAAACTTTATCAATCTTTAAGTTGATAAGAATGTTGTTTAAAATTTTTTTTGACCCCTTTTTAACAATCGGCTAAAACAATCAATATATGCGGTATTTTTCTCTGTAATTGTAGGGGACGGCGACTTTAAGGCGACGTCCCGATAGACTTAAACCGTAAAACGATATAATCATAAAAGTAAGATGTCTGACGCTTTTATTCGGGTATCTTATTTTTTTACGTTCTCTTTTTATGTCGTCTTTTTTTTCTTGACACTGAAAAAATATAATGCTATAATACTTCAAAAATGAACTATTCAGATATGAAGGAGTGCGTTTATGTTTTTAAACGTTGAATCGGCAAAGATGGTTTTATCGGCTTATAGCGTGGTTTGTAAGCCTTTATGCAAGGAATTCGGACTGTCTCAGACGGCGTTCGATATACTTATGTTTCTCGGCAACAACCCTAAATACAAGACTGCGGGCGAGATCGTCGAGGTGAGGCGTATAAAGGCGAATCTCGTTTCCGTGAACGTGGACAGACTTGTCAACGAGGGGTATCTGATAAGGAAACCGATAGAGGGAGACCGTCGGAAAACCGAACTCGTATGTACGGAAAAATCTCAACGAATCATAACTCGCGGTCGCGAGGTTCAGAAGGCGTTTTTTGAAAAAATGTTTGAAAATATCGACGACGAAACGCGTAAAGCAATGAATACCGCTTCGGAAATCATAAGAAACAATCTGAAAAAAATCTCGGTGGAGGAAGACAAGAAATGAAAATATTTCTGACCGTTCTCGTCACTTTTTTCGCGGGCATGGGAGCGGGACTCGGCACGGGTTTCGCGGGAATGAGCGCGGCGGCTGTCATAAGTCCTATGCTTATTACCTTTTTAGGGGTCGATCCTTATATGGCTGTCGGAATCGCTTTGTCGTCCGACGTGTTGGCGAGCGGAGTTTCGGCTATTACTTACCACAAAAATAAGAATCTCGATATTAAAAACGGCGTTATAATGATGGTCAGCGTGCTTGTTTTTACTATGGTCGGAAGTTACGTCGCAAGTCTCGTTCCGTCAACGACGATGGGCAGTTTTTCTGTTTTTATGACTTTGCTTCTCGGCGTGAAGTTTATAGTACGCCCCGTTATGACAACGAAAGAGAAAATGGAGCAGACTTCCGTTAAAAAACGAGTGATACAGTCGATTGTATGCGGTGTATTGATAGGATTTATTTGCGGTTTTATCGGAGCGGGCGGCGGTATGATGATGCTTCTGATACTGACGAGCGTTATGGGGTACGAATTAAAAACCGCCGTCGGAACGAGTGTGTTCATAATGACTTTCACCGCCCTTACGGGAGCGGTTTCGCACTTCGTTATAGGCGGAATGCCCGACCTGTTGATTTTGGGTTTGTGCGTGGCGTTTACTCTTATATGGGCTCAGATTGCCGCCGTATTTGCTAATAAAGCCGAACCTAAGACCTTAAATCGAGCGACGGGCGTTGTTCTCGTCGTTCTCGGGCTTGTAATAACGGGTTTCAACCTTTTCGGGTGAGTAGTAATATCAATTAAATAACGATAATCGAAGGGCGTCTCGGGGCGTCCTTTTATTTTTCCGAAAATATCGGCGGATTAAAGTCTTTGCGTATTCTTACGTTGCGGGCATATCGGTCGCGATAAGCAATAAATGGTGTAAAAAAATAAAAAAACGCTTTAAATCGCTTTTTCTGCGTTGTATAATTATTTAGGAAAGTTATAATTATATTTATACGGTTTTTACATAAACCGCGGTAGGGAATAATGTGGATTAAACAGAGCAAAGAAGCGGAAAACGGCGGACTCCCGTCGTTCATAAGAACTTTCGGGTTGAAAAAGGAACTCGGACACGCCGAACTCGCGATAACCGCGACGGGTATTTTTTCGGCAAAAATCAACGGCAACGAAATACCCGATTTATTTATGCCGGGGTGGACGAATTACAATAAGTATATCAATCTTTGCGTTTACGATATTACGGACTTCCTTGCGAGAGATAACACGATAGAAGTTACCGTTGCCAACGGTTGGTACAGAGGCAAATTGGGCTGTTGTACGAAAACCGACGTTTACGGCGACGAACTGAGACTTTTCGCCCGTGTTAAACTTTGCTATAAGGACGGCGAAGAAGAGATAATAGAGACCGACGAGAATTGGCTTACTACCGTTTCGGAAGTCGTTTCCGCAGACTTTTTCGACGGCGAGACTATCGACGCGAGAAGATTAAAAAATATCGAAAAACCACGCTATAAGGCGATTAAAGCCGATTTTTCGGTGGCAATGAGCGAATATTCCTACGAGGCGGCAAGGGTAAAAGAGGTTATTATGCCGAAAACGATATACGAGAGCGACGAGGTTATAAGATACGACTTCGGCAAAAATTTCGCAGGCAATATAAGGTTTAAAGCCAAAGGAAACGAGGGCGATAAAATCGTCGTAAAATATGCCGAAGTGTTAAACTCCGACGGTTCGCTTTATACCGAAAATTTACGTCGGGCGAAGTGTACCGACGAGTTGATATTGTCCGATAAGGAGTACCTTTTCGACCCGAAATTCACATATCACGGTTTCAGATACGCAGAAATAAGAAAGAGTAAAACGGCGAAGATTTCCGAGCTTAAAGGGCTGCTTGTAACGCAGGATATAGATTATTACGGTAGTTTCGAGTGTTCGGACGAAGTTATAAACGGCGTTTACGCAATGGCGAAAAACGGGCAGAAGAGCAACTTCATAAGTATTCCGACCGACTGTCCGCAAAGAGACGAAAGAGTGGGTTGGACGGGCGACGCCGAAGTGTTCTGCAATTCCGCTATGTATAACGCCGATTGCGAAAGGTTTTTCAGAAACTATCTGAAACTTGTCCGTACCGATATTCTTCCCGACGGAAAAATTCCGTCTTTCGCCCCTTTCCACGTCCCCGTTTCGCCGACCACTGCGGGCGTTCCCGGTTGGGCCGATTGCGTTTCGGTAATTCCATATTTCCATTATCTGCATTACAGGGATAAGGAAGTCGTGAAAGAGAATATCGCCGCGGCTGAGACGTGGGTGAATTATTACCTCAAAAATAGCGAAAACTATCTCGTGAACATACGAAACGAGTTCGGCGATTGGCTTTCGGTGGACAATAAAACGGATAAAAACGTTATAAATCAATGCTTTTTCGGGTATTCGTCCTTGCTTCTTTCAAAAATGTGCAAAATCGTCGAAGACGAAGAGAAGAGGAAGAAATACGCCGAGATATACGAGCGGGCAAAGACCGCGTTTTTAAAACATTATTATAAGTACGGAAAAGTCGAGAGCGACACCGAGACGGCGTACGCCCTTGCTTATTCGGTAGGTTTTCTGACCGCCGAAGAAATAAAAAAACGGTTGCCCGAAGCGGTTAGGAAAGCGGGCTGTCTGACTACAGGTTTTATAGGAATAAGGTTTATTCTTCCCACGCTTTGCGATATAGGGGAGTCGGAACTCGCCTATGAACTCATAGCGAAAAAAGACTATCCGTCGTGGGGCTATATGCTTGAAAACGGGGCGACGACGGTGTGGGAACGTTGGAACGGCTACACTAAGGAAAACGGCTTCGAGGACCCCGAAATGAACTCTTTTAATCATTACAGCCTCGGTTCCTGCGTGGAATGGCTCTATTCTTACGTTCTCGGAATTAAACTTGCCGACGATACCGACGAAGTAACGGTAAAGCCGACGATTTCGGACAAACTTGCTTTCGCGAAAGGCGGAACGAGGGTAAAGGGCGGCAAAATTTACGTTTGTTGGGAACGTAAAGGAAACTCAATAACGTTGGAAGTCGCCGCGGACGACGGTGTAAAATACCGCGTGAATACCGAGGGGTATAAGATACTTTCGGAAGAAAAAAACGGCAATAATATAAAGTTGACAATAGAATAAAAAACGCCGCCGCAAAACCGAACGG
>CALGVF010000217.1 GCA_937920115.1 uncultured Clostridia bacterium | reverse complement strand
CTCTCCGTCAGACTTCGTCTGCCACCTCTCCCGTTTCATCGGGAGAGCATACCCCACAGGGGAAAGCGAGAGAAGTTAGATTTTAATGCGTAATAGGCTTTAAGAAAAAGATTTTTCTTTTTTAATTTCTTTAAAAATTTATATAAATCAAAAAAGCTGTGAAAAAACAAAATAAACTTGCTTTCCCCTATGGGGAGAGTGGATTTTACGAGCAAAGCGAGTAAAAGACGAGAGAGGTTATTATTGCCGCCGACTTCGGAAATTTTTTCCGAAGTCGGCGGTTTAGTTTTAACTTTAAAATTACCTTTTTCTGCTTTTTCTTTATTTTAATAATCGTTTTATTTTTCCCGTCTCAATCATATAATTTAATATGTGGAAAATAACGCGGATAATCGCCGCCGTTATGACGGTCGCGATAGTCGTTTTCACTCCCCTTTTCGCCTTTCCCGAAAGCGTTAAGGGCGAGGAAAAACCGATAAAAACCGAAGAGTATAAATTCGTGCTTACGCTGTGGAATATCGACGTGTTCGAGGGCGGGATGGGGTCGAGAGCCGATTTTTTAGCCGCAAGGGCGAACGAGCGGACGGACGACGGAATAATAATTCTCGTCAAATCTCATACCCCCGAAAGCGTGAAAAAAAGTATCGAAAACGGCGAAATTCCCGATATGGTATCGTTCGGCGTGGGGGTCGATTCCGTTCGGCTTTTATGCCGCGAACTCCCCTCATCCGACTTCAAAGGCGGCGTTATCGGCGGTAAAACCTACGCCGTTCCGTGGTGCTTCGGCGGTTACTATTTAATCGCAAAACAAGCCGATAATCGACTTATAGAGGGGCTAAATTCAAAAAACGCCAACGTAGGCAGCGTGATTGTCTCTCAAAATTCGTATAATCTTCCCGTCCTTGCGATGAAAACTTCGGGCGTTACCGCGACTGCCGCCGAGTACCTTTCGCCTATGGACGCCTACCTTAAATTCGTAACTAAGGACGGCAACGTACTCCTTGGAACTCAGCGAGATTTAAGGCGACTCGAAAAGAGGGGCGTGGCGTTTACCGCGTATCCGCTGACGGGCTTTTCCGACCTCTGTCAGTATATCGCCGTGACCACGAAAGGCGACGAAAAGTACAGGGCGTGTCTCGACTTTTTAAGGTATATCGCGAGCGAGAAAGTGCAGGATAAATTGTGGAAAATCGGCATGATGCGTGCGGACGGGAAATCGGACGATAAAAAGGGCGGCAAAGCCGAATTTTACGGGTACGATTTCGACAAAAACAAGTATACGATAAGCCCATTTTCGGGCGTAGATACGGTAGAAGAGGCTAAAAAAATACTGAATACGCAAAAAATCGACGATTTTATCGGCGATAAGGTTAAAAACACGCTCAAAAATTTGCGGTAAAAAATTTTCCGTTTACCTAAAAACGCTTGTAATAATATAGAAAATATAGTAAAATAGGAGTGTATTATATAATGACATACTGCCCGAGCATCGCCAAAGTTGCGGAAGAGTGTTTCACGGAGTACACACTCGATTTCCCCATATCGCAGAAAACCACTTACAGAATCGGCGGCAACGCCGACGGGGCGTTGTTCCCCGACACGGTAAATAAAGCGACCGCGGTCGTAAAAAGGCTGAAAGAAGAGGGCGTGCCGTTCGTCTTTTTGGGAAACGGCTCGAACGTACTTATATCCGACGAGGGCTATCGCGGTGCGGTGGTCTGTTCGGAAAGGCTGAAAGGAATTACGGTGAGCGGCAAAATGCTTACTTCGCTTGCGGGCGAACCTCTCTCCTCGGTGATAAAAACGGCTTTGTACAGCAGTCTCGGCGGTCTCGAATTTTTAAGCGGAATACCCGCTTCCGTCGGCGGGGCGGTCTCTATGAACGCGGGCTGTTACGGCAAAAACGCGGGCGATTACGTTTCCTACGTAGTCACGACGAAAGGCGTTCTGCCTAAGAAAGATTGCGGTTTCGATTATCGCGAAAGCGTATTTTCGGGCGGCGACGATATGATTTTATCGGTATGTTTCAACTTGGAGAACGTGGAGTTCGAACAGTCGGAAGCGGCGATTGAAAAGTTTTTGAAACTACGGGCGAAAAAGACCCCGAAAGGCAGATCTTGCGGCAGCGTGTTCAGAAACGACGGATATTTTGCGGGCAAACTCATAGAACAATCGGGAATGAAAGGCGTATCGTCAGGCGGTGCGACCGTCTCGGAAAAGCACGCGAATTTCATTATAGCCGACAAAACGGCGAAAAGTTCGGACGTTTACCGACTGATAAGGAAAATAAAAGACGCCGTTAAGCAAAAAACGGGCGTAGAACTGAAAGAAGAACTGAAATTTATAGGCGAATTTAATGATTAACTTCGATTTACACACTCACACAACGTACAGCCACGGCAAGGGGAGCATATTCGACAACGCGGTCGCGGCGAAAGAAAAAGGACTTTCGGGCATAGCGATTACCGACCACGGTTTTTCGCACCCCGCGTTCGGAATGAAAAGACGACTGCTCGACAAAATGAAAGACGAGTGCATAGAAGCGAGCGAAAAATACGGCGTGAAGGTTCTGCTCGGAATAGAGTCCAACCTTCGCGGCGAGAAAGGCACGATTGACGTAAAACCGAAAGATTACGAGAAACTCGACGTGATTCTGGCGGGCGTTCACAGGTTCATTTATTACAAAACGCTCAAAGATTTAACCTACCTTTTATGGGGCAATATTTTCGACAGCGTTTTCCACAGAGAGCCGTCTCAAAAACTTGTAAAGTTCAACACCGACTGCTACGTAAACGCAATAAAACACAACCCTATCGACGTTATAACGCACGTCGGCTACCTCTGTTTCTGCGACCCCGTCGAGGTTGCGAAAGCGGCGGCGGACTACGGAACTTATATCGAAATCAACACCAAAAAAACTCACCTTACGGACGAGCAGTGGCGTAAGGTTATAGATACGGGCGTGAATTTCGTCGTCGACAGCGACGCTCATACCCCCGACAGAGTGGGCGACGACAAACTTTTCAAAGAACTTATAAAAAGAGTCGATTTCCCCCTCGAAAGAATCAAAAACATCGACGGCAGAATGCCCGAATTGAGATTTCAGGCGTACAAGAAAGAACACGGCATCGAAAGTCGTTAGTTCGGCTCGCTACGGCTAAGGCGGACAAGCCGAAAAAGTTAATCGGACAAGCCGAGAAAACAAAAAAAGAATGCGGACGAGGAGGACGGCGAAATGAATTTTTCGGAAAAAGTGAAAGCCGAACTTCTCGGCGTAAAATTTCGCGGCGACGATGAAAAGAGGGCGTGTCTCTCCGCTTACGTTCGTTCGGGCGGCAGCATTATTTCGGCGGGCGGCATGGTCGGGTTCGAGATTATCTCGGACGAAAAAACGACGGCGTTCATATCGAAACTCGCCTTAGACCTGTACGGCGAAACGGGCGAAATAAGGGACGACGAAGAACGCAGAAGAAAGGATAAAAAAACTCTGCGACTCATCACGAAAAACAGCGTTTACACGCTTATAGACCTACGAATCGTAAAACCCGACGGCGACGGACTCGCCGTGAAAGTTACTATCGACGATGAAATCGCGGCGGACGAAACGCGGGCGGCTTACGTTCGGGGAGCGTTTTTAGGCTCGGGCAGCGTGACCGTTCCCGAAGAGGGCAAAAGCAGCAACACGGGCTACCACTTGGAGTTCGTCTTTTCCAACTATCAGACGGCGACCGACTTCTGCGAGATACTTTCCGAGGCGTATTTTATGCCCAAACTCACCGCAAGAAAAGAGTCTTATGTGGTGTACTTCAAGACCATAGACGAAATATCCGACTTGCTCGCTTTTATCGGGGCGACCAAAGCCGTGCTTACGGTGTCGGAAATAGCCGTCGAAAAAGATATGAACAACGATATGAACAGGAAAATCAACTGCGAAATGTCGAACATGGTAAAACAAATGGACGCTTCGGTGAAGCAGATTCGGGCGATAGACAAAATCGAGGAGACTGTGGGTCTCAAAAGTCTGCCCGAGGGGCTGAGACAAGTCGCGGAAGCGAGACTGAAATTCAAAAAAAGTACGCTTAATGAGATTGCGGACGAACTCGGGATAACCAAGAGTTGTCTCAATCACAGATTCAGAAAAATAATCGAAATAGCCGAAAACCTTTAAAAAGGGGGACGGCTCGGGAGAAACAATGGACGAAAATACTAAAAAGATTGGAAAGAAGATTATTTTAACGGGCGACCGCCCGACGGGCAGACTTCACGTAGGACATTACGTAGGCTCGCTCGCGGAGAGAGTGAAACTGCAAAACGGCGGCGATTTCGACGATATGTACGTTATGATAGCCGACGCTCAGGCTCTCACCGACAACGCCGAAAACCCCGAAAAGGTAAGGCAGAACATAATAGAGGTCGCTCTCGACTACCTTTCCTGCGGACTCGACCCGAACAAGATAAATCTGTTTATACAGTCGCAGGTTCCCGAACTTTGCGAACTCAGTTTTTACTATATGAACCTCGTTACCGTGTCGAGACTTCAAAGAAACCCGACCGTAAAGAGCGAAATTCAGATGCGTAACTTCGAGACGAGCATTCCCGTCGGCTTCTTCACTTACCCGATAAGTCAGGCGGCGGACATCACGGCGTTCAAGGCGAATATCGTTCCCGTGGGCGAGGACCAACTGCCGATGATAGAACAGACCAAGGAAATCGTCCGCAAATTCAACTCGGTTTACGGCGAAACGCTCGTCGAACCCGAAGCGGTATTGCCTTCGAGAAAGGCTTGTTTAAGACTTCCCGGCACGGACGGCAAAGCGAAGATGAGCAAGTCGCTCGGCAACTGCATTTACCTTGCGGATACCCCCGAGGACGTAAAGACGAAAGTAATGAGTATGTACACCGACCCGAACCATATCAAGGTTTCCGACCCCGGCAACTTGGAGGGCAACGCCGTGTTTACCTATCTCGACGCGTTCGCGACGGACGAGCATTTCAAGGCGTTTCTGCCCGATTATAACAATCTCGACGAACTTAAAGCCCACTACCAAAGGGGCGGACTCGGCGATATGAAAGTCAAGAGATTTTTAAACGACGTGTTACAGTCCATACTCGAACCCATAAGGGCGAGGAGAAAAGCATACGAAGCGGATATTCCCGCCGTGTACGAAATATTGAAACGAGGGAGCGAGAAAGCCGAAAAGGCGGCGGCGGCGACTCTGAGCGAAGTCAAAAACGCTATGAAAATCAACTATTTCTCGGACGAAGAACTGATAAAGGTACAAAAAGAGAAGTATTCCGCAAAATAAATACTTTTTGAAAAGTAAATGAATTTGCCGCGGCTCAAAAACTATTATTGACAAACGGCGTTCAAATAATGTATACTGAGTTATACTCAAAATAGGGAGAAGAATATGCGTAGATTAAAAAAGAGAGTCGGCAACAGGCTCGCAAAGGTAAGATATTACGATAAAAACACGCAAAACGCAGCAAACGTAGAAGAACCCGAAGTAGTCGAAGAGGTCGAGGTCGTCGGAACCGACGAACCCGAGGTAATCGAGGAATTAGGCGAAATAACCGAACCCGCGGAGACCACCGAAGGGGAAGAAGAGGCTAACGCTATCGAAGAGGTAGCGGAAGCGGTCGAACCCGAAGCGGAAGAGGTAGAAACGACCACCGAGGTAGAGGACGTAGAAGAGGTTGCGGAACCCGTACCCGCTACCGAAGAGAAAGAAGAGGAAGAACCCGAAGCGGTCGAAGAGGTAGAAGTCGTCGGAACGAACGAACCCGAAGTAATCGAGGAAGTAGGCAAAATAACCGAGCCTGCCGAGACCACCGAAGAGGAAGAAGAAGCGAACGCCATAGAAGAGGTATCGGAAGCGGTCGAACCCGAAGAAGAGACCGAGACGACTACCGAAGTAGAGGACGTAGAGGAAGTTCCGCTCGAATACGCCGAGGAAGAGACCGACGCTATTTTGGAAGAGGAAGGAAGCCTTGACGGAAATCTTGACGAAGTAGCCGCCCTTGCGGAGAAAGCCGAGGAAGAGGAAGCCGAAGTACAAGAGGCTCTTAAACCCGAAGCGGAAGAACCCGAAGCGGTCGAAGAGGCAGAAGTCGTCGGAACGGACGAACCCGAAGTAATCGAAGAAGTAGGTAAAATAACCGAACCTGCCGAGACTACCGAAGAGGAAGAAGAAATTAACGCTATCGAAGAGGTAGCGGAAGCGATCGAACCCGAAACCGAGAATACCGAAACGACGGAAGAGGTTGAAGCCGTCGAAGAAGTCGCGGAAGAGCCGACCGAAGCGGAAAAAGCCGAAGAATTGGCGGTAACGGCTGCGGAAGAACTCGCGGAAGCCGAGACCGAAGAAGCAGAAGAAGCGGAAGAAGCAGAGGAAGTCGAGGAAGCGGAAGAAGTTGCCGAAGAGGCGGCGGAAAACGCGGAAGCGACTGCGGAAGAAAAGCCCGCCGAAAAGGAAAGTTTCAAACTGACCGCACCTGATAATCTCGAAGAGATTTTGTCGAAAATCTGCGTAAAGAGGGGCAGAAAACTCATTTACAGACCCAACGAAATTCTGTTCAACGAGACCGCGACGGTTATCGGTACGGACAAGAACAACGAAGAGGGTATAAAGATTAAAAACATTCTCGACGAAGAGATTAAGCAGGGCGTAAAACTCGGATATATCGACAAATACGACGGACTTAAAATGAGCGAGATTAAAGAAGAGTACGAGAACGACACCGTTTACGAATATGCGGAGCAGGAGTTCAAGCGTACGGGACTTCTTTTAGAGGGCGACAAAGTCAAGGTATACATATACGATTGGGATATGAAAGCCCTGCACCACGTAGGATATATCGAAGGCGAAGAAGCGGAAGCGGTCAAGCCGTATCT
>CALGVF010000216.1 GCA_937920115.1 uncultured Clostridia bacterium | reverse complement strand
TATCTCGACTTGTTCTGCGAAAAGAGCAACACCGCTAAACAGTACGTTCAGAAATGGATGCCTATCGTAGCCGCTTCGCAGTCTGTTAAGGGCAACGAAAAAGAACGCGAGTTTCTTCTTTCGTGGGTTGACGTCGTAGATTATCAATAAAATATATATTTAAGGAGAAAATTATGAAAGTTACAGTTTGTATAGGTAGTTCTTGTCACATTAAAGGTTCGAGAAGAGTCGTCGAACAGTTGCAGTATCTCGTCAAAGAGAACAATCTCGACGATAAGGTCGAACTTTGCGGCACCTTCTGTATGGGAAAATGCCAACAAGGCGTTTGCGTAACGGTTGACGACGAGTTCCATTCGGTAACGCCCGAAACCGTACCAGAGTTCTTTGACAAGTACATAAAAGCAAAAGTATAAACTAAAAGAAATATTGAATTTTAGCCACTGCAATTTTTGCAGTGGCTAAACTCGCAAATAAATAAATTAAGGAAACAATTATGCCCGATTGCCTTACTCTTAAAAAATCGAATTGTAAAAACTGCTATAAGTGTATACGCCACTGCCCCGTAAAAGCCATTCGCTTTTCGGGAAATCAGGCGCATATTATCGGCAACGAATGTATACTCTGCGGTCAATGCTTCGTGGTATGCCCGCAGAACGCTAAGCAAATTGTGGACGAAACCGAAAAAGTAAGGGTTCTTCTCAACGGAACGGACCCCGTTTTCGTAAGTCTTGCCCCGTCTTTCATAGCGAATTACGACGGAGTCGGCATAGAGTCTATGAGAAAGGCTTTGAAACAACTCGGCTTTTACGACGTAGAAGAAACAGCCGTCGGAGCGACTATCGTAAAAAACGAGTACGACAGAATGCTCGATCAGGAAGACAGAGACGTCGTCATTTCGTCTTGCTGTCATACTATAAATCTTCTGATACAAAAGCACTACCCCGAGGCACTCGATTACCTTGCTGACGTTATCTCGCCTATGCAAGCCCATTGTAAGGACATAAAAAGGAGATTTCCCAACGCGAAAACGGTATTTATCGGACCTTGCGTGGCAAAAAAGGATGAAGCGGAATATTACGAGGGCGTAGTCGACGCGGTTTTGACGTATGAAGAACTTACCGAATGGCTCGACAGAGAGAATATCGTCTTAGAGAAAAACGTAGACAGCGAGGAATATTCCAAGGCTCGTTTCTTCCCCACCACGGGCGGTATTTTAAAGACGATGGCTAAGGACAAGAAGGACTACGATTATCTTGCGATTGACGGCGTAGAAAACTGTATTTCGGCCATAAAGGATATTTTAAGCGGTAAAGTACACAAGTGTTTTATCGAAATGTCCGCTTGTATCGGAAGTTGCGTAGGCGGACCGGTTATGGAAAAATTCCACCGCTCCTCTATTGTAAAAGACTATATCGCCGTATCGAAATACGCCGGAGACAAAGATTTCGTCGTTTCTCAGCCTACCGCAAGAGCTATGAAAAAGAACTTCTCGGTAATCGAACAGCGTTTACAGAAGCCGTCCGAAGAAGAAATTAAGAACATTCTCAATCAGATGGGCAAAACTAAGCCTTCGCAGGAACTGAATTGCGGTTCATGCGGCTACAACACGTGCAGAGAAAAGGCTATCGCGATTTATCAAGGTAAAGCGGAAATTTCAATGTGTCTTCCATATCTCAAAGAGAAAGCGGAAAGTTTTTCCGACACGATAGTAAACAATTCTCCTAACGGTCTTATCGTTTTAAACGAAAAACTCGAAGTACAACAAATCAATAACGCCGCAAGAAAACTTATGAATATAAGGAGCGCAAGCGACGTACTCGGCGATCAGGTCGTAAGAATACTCGACCCCGAGATATTCAACAGAGTTTTACGCACGGGAAGAGACGTAAGGAGCGAGCAAATTTATCTTGCCGATTATAGCCGTTTTATCGAAGAATCGGTCGTTTACGACAGAGATTCTCACCTTTTGGTTGCTATTATGAGAGATATAACCGAAGAAAAGGCCGAAAGGGAAAAGAAAGAAAAGATAAGCAGTCAGACGATAGAAGTCGCGGATAAAGTCGTCGACAAACAGATGCGTATCGTACAGGAAATCGCTTCTCTGCTCGGCGAAACGGCTGCGGAGACTAAAATCGCCTTAACGAAATTAAAGGAGTCTATCGCCGATGATTGATTTATGTTCCGATATAGGATATAAAAGCATAAACCACTACGGCGAGCAACTTTGCGGCGACCACGTAGAAATAGTCGAACCAAGCGACGATTCGACCGTAATCGTTCTTTCCGACGGACTCGGAAGCGGCGTTAAAGCGAGTATTTTATCGACTTTAACCTCGAAAATCATTTCGACGATGCTTGCCGAGGGTATGTCGCTCGAAGAATGCGTCGAAACGATAGCCGCTACTCTCCCCGTATGTTCGGTAAGAGGCGTTGCATATTCGACATTTACCATTATTCACCTTATCAGAAATCAGACTGCGGAAATCATACAATACGACAATCCGCACGTTATCGCTATTCGCGACGGTCAGATTTGGGACTACCCGAAAACGGAATCGAATATCGGCGGCAAAACCATATATAAATCGTCCGTAAGGTTGCAGGAAAACGATATATTTATAGCAATGAGCGACGGTTGTCCCCACGCGGGAATAGGAATTTCGTACAATTTCGGTTGGAAAAGAGACGATATTGCGGAATATATGTTGTCGGCTTCCTACGGCGGTTATACCGCAAAAACCCTCTCCACTATGCTCGTTGACGAATGCGACAGATTATACGAGGGAAAACCGGGAGACGACGCCACGGCTTGTGTCGTGCGTATAAGAAAAAGAGTTCCTATGAATCTTCTTTTCGGACCTCCGTCAAACAGAGACGAATCGGACAGAATGATGTCGTTGTTCTTCTCGAAAGAGGGCAAACATATCGTCTGCGGCGGCACGACCTCCACGATAGCGGCGAAATACCTTCGTAAGCCCCTTAAAGCGAGTTTAAACTTCGAGGAAAGCGACATTCCGCCGACGGCTGAAATCGAGGGCGTAGACCTTGTTACCGAGGGCGTAATAACGATAAACAGGGTTTTAGAGTACGCGAAAGACTATCTCGGCGACAACAAGTTATATGAGACTTGGAGTTTCAAAAAGGACGGAGCGTCGCAGATAAGCAGACTGCTCTTTGAAGAGGCGACGGATATAAATTTCTACGTAGGACGGGCGATAAACCCCGCTCACCAAAACCCCGACCTGCCGATAAACTTCAATATTAAAATGAATCTTGTAGACCAACTGTCGAAATGCCTTATAAAAATGGGCAAAAAGATAAAAGTGAGTTACTTTTGATTATTTGCTTCCCCTTTTCGGGGGAAGCAAAATTAAAAAATTCGTTTTTTTTATTTATTTTGTAAAAACACGCTAAAAACGTTTGCAAAAAAGAAAGGAATATGGTATTATAAACAGGCTGAATTTCAAAGACGGCCTCATGGTCAAGCGGTTAAGACGCTGCCCTCTCACGGCAGAATCTGCGGTTCGATTCCGCATGGGGCTACCAAAAAAACGCTTCTCACGAAGCGTTTTTTTAATGCATTTTTTTAAATATCGCTGAATATTCCGAGTAATACGATTCCTATAAACGTAATTGCTATCGCTATATAATGCTTATACGACAACTTCTCTTTAAGGAAAATTCTGCTCCAAAGTACAGATAATGCACAGTAAGCCGAAATTATTACCATTCCTGCCGCCGCTCCGCTGACGCCCGCTCCGACCATAAACATTACCGCCATATAAAACGCCTGTCCGATAGTCTCGAACGTTGCTCCTATGTATATCGCCTTGTTGTGAAGAAGCGATTTTGCGTCTTTTTTCTTAAAGAACAACCACAGGAAAGATACTATCGCAAGTATTAAAAAGGTAAGTTCAAAAGCCGAGTTGGAAGCGTATTCCGAAATGAGTTCTTCTTCTCCCGAGTTAAACTGACCGAGCAGGTAATCGCCGACCGCTCCGAGAGCGTCGATTATAAGGTATATTACGGGTATCAGAATCGCCCAAAAACTCTTGGAGTATTTTCTGTTTGAGTATTCCTGTCTTTTGACTCTCAGTTCGTCGTCTTCTCTGCTCTCGACAAAGCCCAAAGAGATAATTCCGACCGCGACGAGAATTACGCCTATCAAATCGGGAATATTGAATTCAATCGGGCTGTCTTTAAACCAAATTTTCGATATTATGAAGCATAAAACCAAAGCGAGAGACCCCGACGAGTTACATATAGGTGAAGAAATCGACAATTCTATATAACGAAGTCCTATATAACCTATAAACATAGCGAGAATGTAAACGAACGCTATCGGGCTGTATATAAGGAAATCGCTTAACTTAAAGTCGGTATAAAAAAGACTTGCGACGAATTTCGGAACGCTTTCGGGGTCTTTTATGATCGCTCCGCCTATGAGCGTAATCACAAAGTGTATGCCCATCACTATTCCGACTGCGAACATTATTTTCCAATGACTGTTTTTGTCGTCCTGTTTAGTGCCTATTTTGCTGAATAGATCCGAGCCGCTCCAACAAAATAAGGCTATTATCGAATATAAAAACCACATAAATTTTATCCTTTGTTATAATTTTATCAGACCTGCGTCAAGCATTTCTTGAAGCGAAGTCAGAATACCGATTTTTGCGTGATACCAAGTAAGTCCGCCTTGGAAATAAACGGCGTAAGGTTCTCTTATCGGACCGTCTGCCGAAAGTTCTATCGAAGAACCCTGAACAAACGCCCCTGCCGCCATAATTACTTCGCTTTCATAACCGGGCATAGCCCACGGAATGGGCGTAACGTAACTGTCTACGGGAGCAGATTTCTGTATTCCCTTACAGAACGCAATCATACCCTCTTTGCTGCCGAGTTCGACCGCCTGAATTATATCGTGTCTTTCGGTTTTTCCCGAGGGATAAACGTTGAAACCGAGTCTTTCGTAAGCCTCTGCGGCAAATATCGCCCCTTTAACCGCTCCCGCGACTACCGTCGGCGAAAGAAAAAAGCCCTGATAAAAACTCTGCATAACGCCGAGACTTGCTCCGACTTCTTGTCCGAGCCCCGGAGCCGACAATCTGTACGCGCACCTGTCGACGCATTCCTTCGTGCCGCAAATATAGCCGCCGACGGGGGCAAGGCCACCGCCGGGGTTTTTTATGAGCGAACCCACGACCATATCCGCGCCGTAGTCCGACGGCTCTTCCGTCTCTACGAATTCGCCGTAGCAGTTATCGACCATAACGGTGAGCGACGGCTTGATTTTTTTCACGAACGCAATGAGTTCGCCTATCTGTTTAACGGAAAAAGTCGGTCTCGTTTGATAGCCCTTGCTTCTCTGAATTGTGACGAGTTTAGTCTTTTCGTTAATCGCTTCGGCAATTTTATCGTAGTCAAACGAACCGTCTTCGAGTAAATCAACCTGTCTGTACGTTACGCCGTATTCTTTAAGCGAACACTTCGACGGTCTGATGCCGATTACTTCTTCCAAAGTATCATAGGGCTTGCCGACGGGCGAAAGCAGTTCGTCGCCGGGGAGCAAATTCGCCGATAAAGCGACAGTCAACGCGTGAGTTCCGCATACTATCTGAGGACGGACGAGAGCCGCCTCGGTGTGGAAGGTGTCGGCGTAAACCTTTTCTATTTTGTCTCTGCCGAGGTCGTTATAGCCGTACCCCGTTGAGGCGTTGAAACAGGCTACGTCAACCTTGTTTTTACGCATTGCCGAAAGCACTTTGCATTGATTATATTCGGCTATTTTGTCTATTTTTTCAAATCTCTCGGTAAGCCCTTCGAGAATTTTCTCGCCGAACTCGTATATCTCTTCCGATATGCCGAGATTTTCATACACTTTTTTAATATTCATTATTTTAACCTCTCGATTATTTCGTCTGCCGTTTTTTCAAATAATTCGGCTTTTGTAATAACGATTCCGCAAGTAACGTCGCCTAAAATCATCATTGTATCGCCCGTATTTATACCGAATGCTTCTCTCGCTTCTTTCGGAATAACTATTTGTCCTTTTTCGCCGACTTTCGCCGTGCCGAAAATACGCTTTTCATTTTGTCTGCCGAGTACCTGTTTTCCTTTTGGCAACTATCCTCACCTCGTTATACTTTTCATACTTGTAATACCGTATGATTATATCACCATATAAGCATTTTTGCAAGCGTTTATACTGCGTAAATATAAATAAAACGCGAGATTTCGTGTAACCTCGCGTTTTACGTTTTATTATTTTACTCTTCGTAAGTCTTTCAGCCATATTTCTGCGGACGCGTCGCTCGGCATACGCCAATCGCCCCTCGGCGATAACGCCACGCTACCCACCTTTACGCCGTCGGGCAAGCATGAACGCTTGAATTGTTGAGCGAAGAATCTCTTTATAAACGTTTCGAGCCATTTATATATCGTCTTTGAATCGTATTCGCCCTCGAACGTGGACTCCGCGATTTTAAATATTTTAGACGGAGCAAAGCCCGAACGAACGAAATGATATAGGAAAAAGTCGTGCAGAACGTAAGGTCCGACTATATCCTCGGTCTTTTGTTTTATTTCGCCGTTTTCGGCGGGGATAAGTTCGGGACTTACGGGCGTATCGAGAATATCGAGCAATACTTTTTTGGTCTTAGCCTTGCTCTCCTCGGCAACGTGTTTTACGATGTATCTTACAAGCGTTTTCGGAACGGAAGCATTCACTCCGTACATGGACATGTGGTCGCCGTTGTAAGTCGCCCAACCCAAAGCAAGTTCGGATAAGTCGCCCGTGCCGACGACAAGTCCTCCGCTTTTGTTCGCAATATCCATAAGCACCTGCGTGCGTTCTCTCGCCTGCGAGTTTTCGTAGGTCACGTCGGTGTTTTTCTCATTCTGCCCTATATCTTTGAAGTGTGATTTTACCGATTCGGTAATATTTATTTCCTTATAAGTCGTTCCCAACTGCTCGGCAAGTACTTTCGCATTGTTTTTAGTCCTGTCGGTAGTTCCGAAACACGGCATGCTTATCGCGATAATATCCTTTCTCTTTCTCGAAAGTTTATCCATTGCCCTGCACGCGACCAAAAGGGCGAGCGTGCTGTCGAGTCCTCCCGACAAACCGATAACGAGCGTTTTACAATTCGTGTGCTTCACTCTTCTCGCAAGTCCTTCAGATTGAATGTTCAATATAAGATTTATTCTGTTTTTGAGTTCGTTATCGTCGTTCGGAACAAAAGGCGTTTTTTCGTACTTTCTGTCCGTTCTGTCAAAGTTGAGCGAAGCGGTAAACTCTATAAACTTGTATTCGTCGCTACCGGCGAAAGAATAATTGAATAGTTTGCTTCTTTCATACTCCAAAAAACTCAAATCTACGTCGGCAACGGCTACTCCGTCGCCGAAAATCTCACTTTCGGATAACAATTTTCCATTTTCGGCTATAAGATTATGACCCGAAAAAACCATATCCGTGGACGACTCGCCCGTTCCCGCATCCGAATAAACGTATGCCGCAACGCATTTTGCCGACTGCATCGAAACGAGTTTTCTTCTGTACTCCGCTTTGCCGATTATCTCGTCGCTTGCGGAAAGGTTTACGATAACGTTAGCCCCCGCGACGGCATAATCGCAGGACGGAGATTTTACCGTCCATAAGTCCTCGCATATCTCTGCGGCGACTTTCATTTCGGGGTAATATTTGTTTCTGAAAATCAGTTTATTGCCGAACGGGTATTCTTTACTCTGTATAAAAATCGTCGAATTTTCTTCATCGGGAACACTGAATTGTCTCTTTTCGTAAAACTCGTTATACGACGGAATAAAAGTCTTGGGAACGACGCCTAAAATTTTACCCTTGCAGATAGCAATCGCGCAGTTATAAAGTTTTCCGTTTTTTCTGAGGGGCGAACCGACGAACACGAGAGTATCGCAATTTATCGTATTATCCGCAATTTTAACGAGCGACTTCTCGCACGCTTTCAAAAGCGTGTCCATATAAAACAAGTCTGAAGCGGTATATCCCGACAGGCACAACTCTGGGAAAACGAGAATTTTCACACGTTTTATCGAATATTCCTCGATTGCATCGATAATCGCTTTCGTGTTTTTTTCGACGTCTCCGACTTTTATCTCGGGCGTGACGGCGGCTACTCTGCAATAAGACAAAATCGGTTCCGAAACGGTCGCGGTATACGTTTCGCCTCTTTTCTCTTTGCCGACGAGATCTGAAACGGTAACGCCGAGACCGCTCGCAATCGCGGCGAGAGTTTCGGTTTTTATGCTTTTAGTCGATGAAGACAGTATTTTGTTAAGCGTTCCGAGCGGAATTTTGCTCTTTTTTGACAATTCCTCGCTCGTTATCGAAAACATCTGTTTATACTTTTTTATCCTCTGTACTACGTCGTCCATAATTCACCTCTTATGTTATACGGTTATTTTATCACTTTTGGATAAAAAAGTAAACTGTTTTGGTAAATAAAATTACGCCTTATATAAATAATCGTCAAAATTATTTACACAAGACGTAAAATTTGTTTTTTAAACCGACCTTTCGGCGAAACCGAGACTTATAAGCAACGCCCCATCCACTTTTTGCATCGTGGTGAAAGGAAGTTCGCCTATTTTTTCTTTTAGTCTCCTTTTGTCGAGAGTTCGTATCTGTTCTAAAAGAACGACTGAATTTTTGCTTAGTCCGTAAAGGGACGCGTCAAGTTCGATATGCGTCGGCAGTCTCGCTTTCGTCAGTTTGCTCGTTACCGCCGCGGCAATTATCGTGGGGCTGTACTTGTTTCCGACGTCGTTCTGAACGACCAGAACGGGTCTCACGCCGCCTTGTTCGCTTCCGACTACGGGACTTAAATCTGCGTAATACAGGTCTCCTCTCTTAATCATATTCGGTCCTCGTAAGGCGGATATTTTAGTTGAATCGATTTTCCGCCCTTATTATTTTGGCGTTTACCCCTACTTTATTGTATGTAGTTTGTAATCTCGGGGTTGCCATTGATATTTTTGACCGAATATTAAATTTTATACAAGTATTGCCTCGTAAAGTTTTTTTCTTACTTCGTTACAACGTTTTCCCGCTATATCTCTGCCCTTTCTCGGCTCTTCAACCGAAATTTTAAAGGAAATCTCGCCGCGGTTCAATACAAGTATTTCGTCCGCGAGAGTCAACGCTTCGTCTACGTCGTGCGTGACGAAAATAACGGTTTTGGGTTCGTATTCGAGCATTGCCGCAAAGTCGGCTGAAATTCGCGATTTTAAAGCCAAATCGAGCGAAGAAAAGGGTTCGTCCAAAAGTATTACGTTTTTTTTCGCCGCGAAAGCCCTCGCAAGCGAGACTCTCTTTTTTTGCCCGCCCGATAATTCGTCGGGAAACGCCGAAGCCTTATCGGTCATTTCGACCGTTTCGAGAACGTTTTTAATTCTTGCCGCTTTTTCCTCTTTACTCGTTTCGGGAAGCGTAAACTCGATATTTCCGTACACGGTTTTATGCGGTATAAGTCTGTCGTCCTGAAAAACGTAAGCGACTTCGTCCGCACCGATTATTTCGCCGTCATAAGAAGTAAGCCGACCTATGCAATTCAATAGCGTGCTTTTACCCACTCCCGACGGTCCTAAAACGGCGGTAACTTTTCCGTCTTGAAACTCTGCGGAAAAGTCTTTGAAAACGACCGTTTCTTTGCCGTCAGCCGAGAGATAACGCTTTGATAGTTTTTTTACGGTTATACTCATTTATACCTCTTATTATCGCGTAGCGGATAAGTTTTGCAACGATTTCTATTATTATCGACAGAAAAATCGCTATAACGGTTAAAGCGAGAAGTTTTGCCGTCTCGAAATTCACGTTTGCGACGCTCATTTCTCTGCCGATGCTTTGCCTCGTATTTGCAAGCGATTCGCCCGCTACGGTAAGTTTTACGTTGAACGCAAGAATAGTTATAAAATCGGAAAACAGCCCGTCTATAACTTCTCTGACCGTTATTCCGAAGAATATTTTAACTCTGCCCACGCCGTACGATTTCGCCATTTCCTCGATTGATTTATTCCTGTTTTTAAGGGCGTTCAGTATCGCCGAATACAACATGGGAAATACGACGATAAAAGATACGGCAACGGGGCTTTTCGACGGTTTAAGCCATATAAGACAAAGCAATATGACCGACATCGTAGGAGTCGCTCTCATTGCCGCGACGAGCGGATAAAAGGCTTTTTCGAGATATTTAAACCGATTAGCCGCGATAGCGAAAAGAAGGGCGACGGCAAAAGAAATTAAAAAACTTACTGCTACCCTGCCTAGTGTTCCGAAAACCGCCCGC
>CALGVF010000215.1 GCA_937920115.1 uncultured Clostridia bacterium | reverse complement strand
CACAACGGCGACTTCTTCGTCAGTTGATGAATAGGTAAACTCGCCCTCGCTCGTCGGTTCTATTTCATAAGTCTCGCCGACGAAAAGAGTTTTGGACTTATCCTTGACGGTAAGTTTTCCCTCGTCGGAACTTTCGGAAGTCTTATCCGAATCGGACTTGGAATAACTTTCACTTTCGCCGCCCGTTATGGATTCTATCTGACTTCCGCTTGTCGATTCGTCTTCTCCCGAGTCCTTACAGGATGTACCTATAAGAGCGAACCCGAGAACGAAAACCAACAATAAACACAGTATCGATTTTCTCATATTTTTCCCCTTACTCCGATATTACGGTAATTGTAACCGTCGTCGTAACTCCTTTATACGACGCGGTAAGCGTGTAAGTTCCCGCTTCCTCGATATATATTCTGACGGTGTTCCCGTCTACGGTAAGCGTCGAACCGTCCGTCGCTTTCCATTCGACGACCGCATAGTGATACTCGCCGTTTTTGTAAACCGTGGCGGTGTATTCCTTGTTGAAAGGCGCCCTAGCGGTTACCACGCTTTCGTCGGCGATTTTTATCGTCCATTCGGTATCTACAACCGTAACTTTACAGATTTTGTTCTTTCCTTCGCAAGAAACGGTTATATACGCCGTACCGACCGCTTTTGCGGTAATATTTCCGCTTGCGTCTACCGTCGCAACCGCATTGTCCGAACTTTCGAATTTTAACGTTTTACTGCCGTAAGTTGCGTGTAAAACCTTGCTCTCGCCTACGTCGAGTTCTATTTCCGTATCCGACAATACGACATTGTACTTTATATCCGCGTCTTTATCGCCCGTATCTATAACGGAAGTCGATTCAGAGGTTGGATTCGGCGTAGTTTCCGTCGAGCCGCCCGTCGAGTTATCGTCGCCGTCGAAACAGCCTGCGAGCGAAAAACACGCCGCAAAAATCACCGTTAAAATAATCAATAATAATGCTGTTTTTTTCATCATGCTTCGCTATTCCTCGTCACGTTATATTTTTTCCTGCCGTACTCTACAAGCGCTTCGGTTTCAGCAAGTTCGTCCGCGCTTAAGTACATATCATAAAATCTTAGTTCGTTATCTTTCAAAAGGAAATATTCTCTGAATACCCTTTCGGCGTATACGTCCGCTTTGTCGCCGCCTTCCATTTCTATCGCATAAGTCGCCTTTTCGAGATAACTCTCATAGTTTTTAATCATCGGTCTCGTCCAAAGATTCGGTTTCGACAAGGTATAGTATATACCTAAATCCTCCGTACCTTCGACAGTGTACAATCTCTCGTAGTTTTCCATAACCGTCGAGAAATACTCGCTTACGCCCTCGGCGCCCGCGCCGTAATAATGGTCGATAAATTCGTCGATTAAGTCTTGCGTATCGTAGTAAGGATTCCAGGCAAGCCTGCTTCTTACGTATACTCTCATAGACGACATCGGCGAAATTCCGTTCTGAGCGCACGCCTGCTCGAAATAATAGGTCATTCCGAGTTTGGAATAGAATCTGAACGAATCCCCCTCGTGCGACCAGTTATTGAAATGAAGTTTGTACGACTGGAAGTTCGTTCCGTATGCGTACATCATAAGTTGATCGGTGATAGCCGCCCAACCTTTCATATATTCCGTATACGCTTTATTCGTCTCGCAAGTATCTTCGCCGAGCGGATGAGTGTAGCACGCTCCGATAGGCGTATACATTACCCCTACCGAAACCTGATTTTCGATGCTTCTCGGTACGGATTCCTTATTTACTGGTACGTATTTGCCGTTTTCGAGTTTTACGGGCGGTTCTTTATAAGCGTAATAGAAAAGACCTACTATCGTGATTTTTTTCGTTATGCCCTTCGATTTGAGATGCTCTTCAATCTTTTCCGCGACTTGATTCAAAAACCTCGAATAAACGCCGCCTGCACCGCCGTATACCTTCGCAGCAGCCTGACAATCCTCACAGTTACAACAACCCGTGGAGTCCTCGCCGCCGACCATAAGATACCTACCGACCGCTCTGTCAACGTACTTGGATATTAAAGATTCGACGACAGCGTCTACCGACCTCGGGTCGGAATAACAAAGTTGTCCGCCGTCCTTCCAGAGTTCTTCGTGTTCTTTCTGCGAAACGAGATGTCCCGTCGTGTGACACCAAAGTCCGTTATAGAGACCGCCGTCAAGGTTATATCCGCCGTTCTTAGACGCGTAGATATACATCCTGAGAGCCTCTTTCGTCTTCTCTTTTCCGCTCATTTCGCCGTCTTCCGCAGTGACGGTTCCGAGGGCGGGACGATATTTATAATTAAAGTTTTTTAGTTTGAGTTCGTTGAAATATTCAAAATCAACGTCGTCGTAGGCGTACGCCTTGTAGTTTATCTGATAATACAAAAATCTGTAAACCGAGAAAAGCGTACCGTATTCCGCCGCACCTGCCATATAGACGTTTCCGTTCTTCGTATATACAGAAACGCCGTTGTCGCCGAGTTCGGCGTATTTGGGAGTTAAGCCCGCCGCAGTCAAAAGCG
>CALGVF010000214.1 GCA_937920115.1 uncultured Clostridia bacterium | reverse complement strand
AGTCGCCGAAAAAGGCGTTAAAACGGAAGATTATACCGCCGACGAACTCGCTTTCGGCAGAGATAATCTCAAAGAGAAAAGCGTCGATTTCAAAAAACTTATCGAAAGTAAAATAAAGGTTTTCGAGGAAGCCGTAGCGAACGCAAAGGAAAGCGATAAGCCCGAACTTTCCGCAAGGCTTGAAAAATACAAGGAAATTATTTTATGAAATTTAAGGAACTTGTCGAAGAATTGTACAATTACGCTCCTATCGAACTGTCGCAAAAGTTTATCGACCGCGGCGGCTACGACAACAGCGGAATAATCATAGGTACGGAAAAGGATATAAACAGCGTTCTTTTCTGTCTCGATTTGACAAATAAAAGCGTGGAAAACGCGTTGCAGAATAACTGCGAAGCGATAGTCACGCATCACCCCGCGATATACCGTCCGATTAAAAATCTTTCGGCGGGAAGCCCACTTTTAAAGGCGGCGAATTGCGGTTTAGGCGTGGTTTCCACCCACCTTAATCTCGACGCGGCGAAATACGGCATCGACTATTGCCTTGCAAAGGGCTTAGGCGGTAAAATCGTAAAGATTACCGACGATTTCGGGGGCGGTAAAGGCTACGGAAGAATAAGCGAAATAAATTGTAAATTCGGCGAGTTTGTCGAAAATTACAAGACGACTTTCGCAAGCGATAAGGTTTTCGCTTACGGCGATTTAAACGGCGAAGTGAGAAAAGTCGCTTCGTTTTGCGGAGCGGGACTCGGCGACGAGGAAGTTGAAATCGCGATAAACGAAAAAGCGGACACCGTCGTTTCGGCTGATATTCCGCACCACATACTTTTAAGATGTATCGAAAACAGTTTGAAAGTAATGGATTGCACGCATTACGCGACCGAAAATTACGGTATGAAAATATATTCCGATAAAATGCGGGAAAAATTAAAAAACGTTAAAATATATTTCTTCGACGATGATAGATTTATCTGAGTCGGGGGAAGGAGTAAAGATATGATAGAACAATTACTCGAATACCAACAGGTTGATACGAAACTTCGCGAAATCGAAACGGAAATTTCGGGAAGCGAAGCGAGAAAGAAAGCGGTTACCGCTCAGACCTTTCTGAAAAGCGTAAACGACAACGTAGCGTCGCTCGAAAAGAGAGCGGAAGATCTTGCGTCTAATTATTCCGAGTGCGTCAAGGCGTTAAACTCTTTGAACGAACAACTCAAAGAGTACGAGGGTTCGGACGAATATACCGACCTCGAACAACTCGGTTATCTCAAAAAGAAATCGCAGGCTCTAGTAGACGAAATCGACGGACTTGCGAAAGCGGTAGACCGTATAAGCATGGAAATAGCCGCCGTATTGAAAGAGTTTTCGCAGTTGAAGGCTAAGACGAAAGAAGCCAACGCGGTTTTAGCGGAATACGCTCCGAAGTACAACGAGTTGAAGGCTTCCAAAGAATCGGAGATAAAGGCGATAAGAGCGGAACTTGCGAAGATTGAAAAGAAAATACCCGAAGAGGAGATGACCCTGTACAAGTCGAAGCGGAAAGACAAGATTTTCCCCGTACTGTACCCCGTGCAGGTATTCGGAAAGAAACCGCATTGCAGCAGGTGCGGAACGGAATTTCCGATGGCGGACTTCGGAAGTCTGAAAAAGGGAAGCATAGTAGAGTGCGACTCCTGCCACAGACTTGTGTACTATATCGAATCTAAATAAATAAGAATTGCATTTTGATTGGTAAAATT
>CALGVF010000213.1 GCA_937920115.1 uncultured Clostridia bacterium | reverse complement strand
CAGAGAAATTATAACAGCGAAAAATATTCCGCCCGTAACGACTTTGCCGATTCTTTCCGTTTGGCCTTCCTCTTTGTATTTTATCATTGTTCGCGAAACCGTTATGGGTATTCCCGAAGAGGTAATAGTCATAAAAAGTCCGAGTACGGACAAGGTAATCTGATATAAGCCGACCCCTTCCGAACCTATCGTTCTCGAAAGGAAAACTCTGTAAATAAAGCCGCAAAACCGTTCTACGCACGAAAAAATCGTTACCACGGCTACCGTTTTGAATACTGTTTTAATAGCGACACCTCGATAAAATGTTCTATAAGATATTTATTAAAAATATAATAGAACTATGAATGAGAATTTAAAGTTAACCGACGTAAGCAGTTATAAAAAACGTTTCGTATATAAAATCGAAAGCGGAGACGATATATATTCCTTGGCGAAAAAGTTTCATACCACCGTCGCCGCAATAATCGCCGATAACGCTTTGACAACGCCGCCCGAAAAAGGCGAACTTATCGTTATCGAGAAAATAGACGGGAGGGAATATATAGTAAAGCCGACCGATGATATAAATACGATTTCGGGCGGCGATAGCGGCAGGGCGTTCGAGATACTCAGAAAGAACAAAACGGACGTGATATACGCAGGACAAACGCTTTATCTGTAATATTACCGCAAATATTACTGCATATTCTGTTGACATTTTACTGAAAATAAGATAAAGTATAAAGAGCGAGGGAACTTATGAGAAAAATATTTACGATAATAATATCTTTGATTCTGTGCGTGGCGGTATTTGCCGCTTGCGGAAGTTTTCGCGATAACGAAGATTCGATTAGCGAGTCGAAAAACGAATCGGTAGAAAGTATCGAGTCTTCAAGTAATGCAGAATCTGTTGAGAGCAGTGAAACTTCGGAAAATTCTCAATCTTCTGAAAAAAGCGAATCTTCGAGAGATGCGGAGTCTTCGGAAAGTGCAGAATCTTCAAATAATGTTGAAATTTTACTCAACTACGGAGATTACACGGGCAATATAAGCGTATACGGTTTAAAAGTGCCGAAATCGGGAACGTTGAGCGATCTTCCCGAAATAAACGGTTATCATTGGGAATATAATGATAAAAAAATAACGAACGGAGTTGAGTATGCCTTTGATACTGACGTTGTGTTTTACTTGATAAGCGGAGATTATGTTATAACTCTCAATTATAGCGATAAATGGTATGGCGATACAAGCGTAAAAAAGATTACAGTTGTTAAGAATGGCATTATTTCAGGACTTCCAAAGGACGAATATTTTGTATGGTGGTATATTGAGAGCAACGGCAAAAAAATAAACGTTCAGGAAATAAAAAACGGTGACAAATTTTTATTTAATAAAGATATAGAATTGTTATTCGTTGATTCATATAGCGATAATTACTAAGATATAAATTACGCCGTCGGCAGTTTGCCGACGGCGTGTTTCATATTTTTAGTTGGTGAGTATGCTGTTTTTGTATTCCCTCGGGGTCATAGAGGTTATTCTTTTGAAAGTCTTGGTAAAATGTGGCAGCGAATCGAAACGCAGAAGATTTGCGATTTCCGAAAAACTGTTGTTTTCCCTTATGAGTTTTTTGCTTTCCTCGATTTTAAGTTCGAGATAATAACTTATAATCGACTTCCCTATTTTTTTACTGAAAGTCTTGCATATCGTCGTTTTTCCGTAGTGTAGTTCGTTCGATATCTGTTCGAGAGTTACTTTCGAGTAAATATTCTGTTCGAGAATTTTAATTATTTCGTCTTCGAGAGCGTTCGAGTTTTCTATTTTAGAAACGAAAATTTCCGAAGAGGACGGTTTTGCGGTCTCAACTCTTATGAGTTTTATAAGTAACTCTTCGAGGTTGTTTTTTATTATCTGAGCCCCGCCTAAATTCGCTTCGGGACGGAGTTCGAGTTTTGCAAGGTTCGGGTTGAAATCGGGGATAAGAAAGGTATTTTTCGCTTCCGACATAATCGAAACTAATAAAAATCGCAGATTGTCGGGAATTAAAAACTTTTTGCCTTTGAAATAACTTACCGTTTTCGATTTGCACACGAAACTCACGATAAATATGTTTG
>CALGVF010000212.1 GCA_937920115.1 uncultured Clostridia bacterium | reverse complement strand
CGGATATTTGCTTTTCAATACGCATAAAGCAAGCGTTTTTATGGGCGATACGGGGTCGCTCGCGATAGGCGGCTTTATAGCCTCGATGAGTATTTTCGGAGGAAATATGTTGTTTATTCCGTTTTTCGGAATAACTTTCGTCGCCTCCGGCATATCAGTAATATTGCAAGTGCTGCATTTCAAGAGAACGGGCAGAAGAATATTCTTAATGGCTCCTTTGCATCACCATTTTCAGCATAAGGGTTACAGCGAAAGCAAAATCGCCTTTTACTATAAACTCGTTACGCTCCTTGTCTCCCTTATCAGTCTTGTTTTTTATATGTGAGGTGAATCGTGTATTTAAAAAGAGATAAATTTCTTATCGTCGGAATATCGAGAAGCGGAATAGCGATAACCGAAACGCTTTTAAAACGCGGGGCTAAGTGTTACGTCTACGACGATTCCGAAAGCGAAACGGTGAAAACCGCCGAAAATAACCTTGCCGAAAAGGGGGCTACGGTAGTTTACAGAAGCGAAGTCGCGGAACTTCTGAACGAAATAACCGTCGTAGTGTTAAGCCCCGGTATTCCCATCGACCACGACATACCCGTAAGGGCGAGAAAACTCGGCAAACGAATTACGGGCGAACTCGACCTTGCTTCCGAGTTCTGCCTTTCGCCGATAATAGCGGTCACGGGAACCAATGGGAAAACGACTACCTGCACGATGATAGAAAACGTACTTTCGGCTGCGGGGATAGACGCGAAACTCTGCGGCAACGCGGGAACGCCCCTTTCGTCCGTTTTGGATAGTTTTACCGAAAATTCCGTCGCAGTCTGCGAGACTTCGAGTTTTCAGTTGGAGACGGCCTACAGATTTTATCCGCATATAGCGGTAGTTACCAACGTAACGCCCGACCACCTGTCGAGGCATTACAATATGGAGAACTACGTTTATCTGAAAAAGAAAATTCTCTCGAACCTGAGAGAAAGCGAGTATGCCGTTTTGAATTACGACGACCCGACGGTAAAGAATTTCGGCGAGAATACAAGGGCGAAAGTCGTTTATTTTTCGGCGAAAACCGAGGTGAACGGGGCGTACGTCGCCGAGGGTAAAGTATTCTATAAAGGCAAGTACATAACGGACGTCAACACTCTGCCGATAAGCGGCGAACATAACGTTTTAAACCTTTTGGCTACCGTCTGCGTAGCGGAAATAATGGGGGTCGGCGAAGAGACGATAGTCGAAAGCGTAAGGGGCTTTAAAGGTGTAAAACACAGAATACAATACGTCAGGACGCTTTCGGGCGTGGACTATTTCAACGATTCCAAGGCGACTAATTCGGACGCGACGATTAAAGCGATAGACGCTATGACTAAGCCAACGGTTTTGATTCTCGGCGGCAAGGACAAAGGGCTTGATTTTAAGGACCTCTTTTCGAGAATAAGCAACTCGAAAGTGCGTTCA
>CALGVF010000211.1 GCA_937920115.1 uncultured Clostridia bacterium | reverse complement strand
TGCAGAGTATCGAAGAAATTACTATCAGCATTACCGTAGCGACGAACGGGTCCAAACCGCCGCTTTCCGCTATCAGCGAGTGTCCCGTGGAATAGACCGCCAAGGCGACCTCGCCTCTCGCAATCATTCCGCAACCTATCGTAAGGCTTTCTTTATTGCTGAATTTAAACGGCTTCGCTACGAGTCCGCAACCGACGATTTTGCCGATTATGCCGAGGGCTACGAATGTAAGTCCGAACAGCAGATAGCCGATATTGAACCCCGAGAAGTCTGCCGATATGCCGATATACGAGAAGAAAATGGGCGAGAATATCATATAGCCGCTCCCTCCGCCTTTTCTGCCCACGACCTTCGTGTCTTCCAAGCCGCTGAGCATTACGCCCGCCATATACGCCCCCGTTATCGCCGCTATGTGGAATATTTTTTCGGCGCAGTAGGCGAACAGGAAACACATTCCGAAAGCGTATATGCTCGTTCTTCTTTTATGCGGGAATTTGTGACATTCCCATCTGAAATAGAGTCGGAGAAGTATTCCGAGACCTATCGAGAACGCGAAGAAGCCGACCGCTCTCAAAAGCGTGAGCCATATCTGCGAAGTGTCGCCGCCTTTAAGGCTCGTCACTATGCTGAGAGCGATAATTCCGAAAACGTCGTCGATTACCGCCGCGCTCACTATCGCCTGACCGACTCTCGAATTGAGTTTGCCCGTCTCTTTGAGCGTTTCGACGGTAATTCCCACGCTCGTCGCCGCGAGAATGGTTCCTATGAAAATAGCGTTCAGAAGTTTATCGTGGGTATATTCGGCGTAGCCGTTCATAAAGAGCAACGCCCCCGCCGTTCCGAGAGCCATGGGAACGAGAACGCCCGATAAAGCAACCATAGTCGCGCATATACCGCTGCGTTTGAGTTCGTTAAGGTCTGTTTCGAGACCGCTCGAAAAGAGAATAAGCACCACGCCGACCTGACTGAACGCGTTTAATACCGACATTTCTTCCTTAGTCGGTTTCATTATGAAAAGTCTCAAAAATGCGTTGTCGTCCTTGTGGAAATTTCCGAGAAGTCCTAAAATGACTCCCGCTACGACCATTCCCGCAACCTGCGGTAGTCCGAGTTTTCTTGCGAGCAGTCCGAACGACTTTGCAAAAATCAGTATAACCGCAAGATAATAAAAAATATTTACTACTTCCATATCGTCCTCTGTAATTTCATTTCCGTCCGCCTGCGGCGGATAGCGGAGGAAGGGCT
The DNA here is from genome assembly GCA_937920115.1 of uncultured Clostridia bacterium. GTDB lineage: Bacteria > Bacillota > Clostridia > Christensenellales > Borkfalkiaceae > UBA10281. Next base: position 2,628 of record CALGVF010000211.1, on the reverse strand, counting down.
GTAAATAAACAATCATCTTTTTTGGGATTTAGCGATAGATAGCATTCATTCCTGAAAAGAGAAAGAAAATATCAATGTTTTCTTGCTTTCCCCTATGGGGAAAGTGTCTCGGCGAGCATCGCGAAACCGAGACGATAGAGGTCGATTAAAGACAAAAATTTGCCTAAAATATACACAACCAAGCCCTCTCTCGTCTTTTACTCGCTTTACTCGTAAAAGCCACTCTCCCCAAAGGGGAAAGCAGGTGGAATGTTTTAAGAAATAAAAAAACTGCATTTTTATTTTTTTCCGTAAGATGTGTAGTTTTTCTATTTTATTTTTTTTTACAGCCCCACAAACAGGCTTGATTATACGCCGACGGATAATAAAAGTCAACAAAATTGATAAAATTAAAAAATTTTTTAAAATTTTTGACTATAACGCTTGAAAAAAAAATAATTATAGTATATAATGGTATATATAGGTGTTCGTATGCAAAGAAAGTACGGACTTTTTGAGATTTCGAAATTCGAGAGGTGCTATTTATGAGAACGTATTTGGGTAAATTCGTAAACAACGGCGAGGCTCCCGTATTCGTCGCTTCCGTTAAAGAAGACGGCTTCGACGTAACCGAAGAGTTATTGAGAGTCGCGGCGGCGGACGAGGCGAAATATTATTCCGTCCCCGAAGTAAACGACGAACTCGCGGCTATGGACGCAGAGGCCGTAACGCTTCCGCTTTTGGACGGTATGCCCGTTGCGGTCGGCGATATGGACGACAAGCCGAAATACATTCCGTCTCCCACGTTCGCTCAGAAAATGCTTCGCGCGGACGAGGTGATACAGGACAGATACGACGAACTCAAAAACTACGCTCTTCGTTTTAAGAAATTGAAGACGAGAATTTCCAAGAAGTTCGACAGTATCAATCAGGGCAGACTTCAATTCGTCAAACTCTCGGTTGCGGGTAAAACTTTGAAGTTGTACCTCAATATGGACATAGATACGACCGACCCGAAATTCCACTGCAAGGATATGAGAGACAAAAAGACTTACGTCACCGTCCCCGTACTCCTCAGAATCAAATCGGGCAGAGCGATGAGATACGCCAAGATTCTTATCGATCAGTGCGCGGCTCAGCACGGACTTAAAGAAAATCCGAAATTCATGGAAGTAGACGCCATAGCGATGGTAGAGCAGTTCCTTTACGGCGGAGCGGAAGAGGAAGAAGGCGGCGAAGTCGCGGCTACCGAAACGGAAGAATAAGACAAAAGTTTGGTTTAAAGTTTATAAATCGTGTGGCTTTCGGGAGGCGGCTTACGAAAAGTCGGCGGCTTTGCGGGGCGGAGAATAAACGAGATAATCGCGACAGGTACGGCGAACTGAAAAGAAACCTCGGGAAAACGGAAAGGAATTTTTCGGGAAGCGTAAAAAACAGCGATAAACCGCTTTAAAACAGTTGACAAACAAAAAAAGGTATAGTAAAATAGATTAGCACTCCGCATAAGGGGTGTTAATTTTTTGAGAAGGCGAAAGATATGGCAAAAGGAAACAGAACCAGAATCACTTTGGCATGCACCGAATGCAAGCAGAGAAATTACGACGATTACAAGAATAAGAAGAACGATCCGGACAGAATAGAACTCAGCAAATATTGTCCGTTCTGCAAAAAGCACACCGTACACAAGGAAACGAAGTAATCGTTTTAAATATACGCATTCGGAAAAAACGCAAAAGAGATCTTTTGCGAGTTTTTGCGTATTTCAGCCGTAAACGGAGTTTTAACGAACCCGCGGCGGCAGGCGATACGCCCTTGAAACGAAATTTCCGAACGCAATGCGAGGAGGCAGAGTCATAATGGAAAACAACAAACAGACCGACGTCGCGGCAAGCAATAAGCAAACCGAAGTCGTAAAGAGCGACAAACAGGCTAAGCAGGCGAAACAGTCCAAACAGCCTAAAAAGACCGACCCCAACAAAAAACCGAACGTATTTGTTCGTCTTTGGGGCAAAATAAAGGCGATAGCGTCCGAACTTAAAAAAGTTACTTGGCCGTCTTTCAAGACCGTTATGAAGCAACTCGGTTGCGTACTCGTAACGGTAATCATCGTGCTTGTAGTTATCCTTTTGATGGATCTCGGACTTCAAGCCCTTCTGAGACTCGCTAAGGGCGAAAGCGAAACGACCGCGATGCTTATCGAAGCCGTAAAAGGAGCGCTCAGATAATGGCTAATTCCGAGACGGCTAATTGGTACGTCATTCATACTTATTCGGGTTACGAGGCTCTCGTTAAGGACACTATCGAAAAACTTATCGAGAACAACAACCTCGCCGATACCATACTCGATATAAAGATTCCGACGGAAGAGACCATTGAAGAAAAAGCCAACGGCAAAAAGAAAATCGTGCAGAGAAAGATTTTGCCCTGCTACGTTTTCGTTAAAATGGTATATTCCAACGATATGTGGTATCTTCTTACCAATACGAGGGGCGTTACGGGTTTCGTAGGTCCTCAGGGTAAGGCGGTGCCTCTTACCGAGGAAGAAATAAAGAAAATGCGGCTCGAAGACAAGGTCGAAAGTTTCGATTTTGCCGAGGGCGACAGCGTTCGCATCATAAGCGGACCTCTGGACGGCTTTATAGGAGTTAT
>CALGVF010000210.1 GCA_937920115.1 uncultured Clostridia bacterium | reverse complement strand
CGCCTTCTCCTTCGGGGAAGGTGGCGAATCGAGCGGCTTTCCGCGAAGATTTGACGGAAGGGGACAATAAACTACTGATTTTTAGGAATTCCCGTTTTTATCCCCTATCGTCTTGACTTCCATTTCATTCCGTCAAGCCACTTTCCCCGAAGGAGAAAGCAAGGAATACAATAACGTTTCGCCATTTTAAATGATGGCGTCTGAAACAGAAATTAGATTTTCTCTTTTTTTACAGCCCCTTATTGTTTATCGAATTTTATTTGTTCAGATATTTTTTAAGGTCGTCTACCCTGTCAAGTCTCTCCCACGGAAACTCGGGTCTGCCGAAATGCCCGTAAGCCGCAGTCGCCTTGTAAATCGGTCTGCGAAGGTCGAGCGTCTTGATTATCGAAGCGGGTCTCATATCAAATTCTTTCTCGATAATATCCGCTATCTTATCGTCGGGAAGTTTTCCCGTGCCTTTGGTGTTCACAAAAAGCGAAACGGGTCTCGCAACGCCGATTGCGTAAGCGACTTCCAAAGTACATTCGTCGGCAAGTCCCGCCGCAACGATATTCTTGCAGATATATCTCGCCATATACGCCGCGCTTCTGTCAACTTTCGTCGGGTCTTTGCCCGAGAACGCTCCGCCGCCGTGCGGACAACTTCCGCCGTAGGTGTCTACGATAATTTTTCTGCCCGTAAGTCCGCTGTCTCCGTGCGGTCCGCCGATTTCAAACCTGCCCGTCGGGTTGATATAATACTTCGTGTTTTCGTCGATAAGTTCCGTCGGCAAACTCGCCTCGATAACGTATTTTTTAACTTCTTTTCTCAGCTTTTCGGTCGAAACCTGCTCGCTGTGCTGAGTGGAAACGACTACGGTATCTATCCTCTTGACCTTGCCGTCCTCGTATTCGACGGTGACCTGACTCTTCCCGTCGGGCCTGAGATAGGGAAGCAAACCGCTCTTTCTCACCTCGGTGAGTTTACGGGTCAATTTATGAGCGAGTGTAATCGCCATTGGCATATACTCTTCGGTCTCGTTCGTGGCGTACCCGAACATCATGCCTTGGTCGCCCGCTCCGAACTTGTCCGCCTCGTCACCCGTTTCTCTGTGTTCCACGGAATCGTCAACGCCGAGAGCAATATCCGCGCTCTGTTCGTGAATACTCGTAAGCACGGCGCAAGTGTCGCAATCGAAGCCGTACTTCGCCCTGTCGTAGCCGATTTCGCGAATGGTCTCTCTTACGATATGCTGAATATCGACGTAGCACTCGGTAGAAATTTCGCCCATAACAAGGACGAGACCTGTCGTCGCCGAAGTCTCGCACGCAACTCTCGCCATGGGGTCGTTTGCCAAAATAGCGTCCAAAACGGCGTCCGAAATCTGATCGCAGATTTTATCGGGATGCCCTTCGGTAACGCTTTCGCTTGTGAAAAATTTGTTCATACTAAAAACCTCTTCAATGTATTTGTGGTCATTGTATGTGGTCGACATTATTATATATCAAAACTATTCGCTTGTCAAATTCTTTGCATAATGATATAATCTGAAATATGAAAACATATTGCGGACTTTGTCCGAAAAACTGTCTCGCAGACAGAGATATTCAAAAGGGTGCGTGCGGAGAAAAAAACGAAATGCGGATAGCGAAATACTATCTGCACAAGTACGAAGAACCGCCGATAAGCGGCGTGAACGGTTCGGGAACGATATTTTTCACAGGCTGTTCTCTGCGTTGCGTATTTTGTCAGAACTACTCCCTGTCTCGCTCCGAACGCGGCAAGGAAGTCTCGCCGAGAGAACTCGCCGATATTTTTAAGCGACTCGAAGATATGGGAGCGAGCAATATAAACCTCGTAACCCCTACGCATTTCGTGAGAAAATTAGCGGAAGCGTTTGAAATTTACCGTCCGAAAATACCCGTAGTTTACAATACTCATTCTTACGAAACCCTCGAAACCTTGCGGATAATCGACTTATACGCGGACATTTATCTGTCCGACCTGAAATTTTATTCGCCCGATTTATCTGAAAGATACACGGGCAGGCGAGACTATTTCGAGACGGCTTCCAAGGCGATTAAATTTATGATGCAATCGAAAAAGACGGTATTCGGCGAGGACGGAATGATGAAGTCGGGAGTAATAGTAAGGCACATGATAATGCCGCTCGGAGTACCCGACAGTAAAAAACTACTCGAATGGTTTACGGAAAACAAGGAAAACGGGGCGTATATATCCTTAATGGCTCAATACACGCCGTTCGGGAACGTAGACAAATACCCGGAACTCCAAAGGCGTATCACAAAGGGCGAATACGACAGAGTTTACGAAAAATTGTTATCGCTCGGAATAACGGAATACTACGCACAGGAACTCGGTTCGGCGAGCGAGAGTTTTATTCCTCAGTGGGATTTTTGAAAAACTATTTAATGGCGATAAATTTCGCTCGATAATCGACTTATAGACTATTTTTTAACAAAATAAGTGCAAGAGACCTCTATCGGCGGCTACGCCGCCACTTTCCCCAAAGGGGAAAGCGAGAAGGATAGTTTGTCGCCATAATAACAAGAATGATAAATTATAGCATCGCTACAATAAAAGTCTTTTAAAGATTCTTATTATCAAATCTTTATTTTTAATTCAATCTTAAAAAATGCTAAGTCGTAAATAATCTAAATAATCTTGCTTTCCCCTTTGGGGAAAGTGGCGGCGTAGCCGTCGATAGAGGTCTTACGGAAGCATATTTTTTTTAAAAATATTATCGTAACTTTTTATTCTATACGGACGAGCCAACCTTGCGGCGATTCTATATCGCCGCTTTGAATTTTTACAAGCGTCTCTCTTAACTTCGTAAGATATTCCCCCGCTTTCTCTTCGCCCGACGGAAATTCTATCGTTCCGCTTTCGGTCGCTATACTCGCAACGGGAGCGATTACAGCCGCCGTTCCGCATAACCCGCATTCGATAAAATCTTTAAGTTCCGATAAATACACTTCCCTGTGTTCGACTTTCATTCCGAGATAATGCTCCGCAACGTATAACAGCGACTTTCTCGTAATCGACGGCAATATGCTGTTCGATTTAGGAGTTACGAGCGTACCGTCTTTCGTTATAAATATAACGTTCGCTCCGCCCGTCTCCTCGATTTTCGTTCTCGTGGCAGGGTCGAGATATACGTTCTCGGAATAACCCTCGCGGTGAGCCTCGGTTATCGCCCGCATACTCATAGCGTAATTCAGCCCCGCTTTTATGTTTCCCGTACCCCTCGGAGCGGCTCTGTCGTATTCGCTTATCTTAAGTTTCAACGGTTTTACGCCGCCTTTAAAATACGGACCGACGGGAGAAGCAAACAGTCTGAACTGATATTCTTCGCAAGGCTTAACGCCTAAAACAGCGTTCGTACCGAACATAACGGGTCTTAAATACAACGCCGCCCCGCTACCGTATTCGGGAACGTACTCTCTGTTCGCCGTTACTACCTGTTTTACGGCTTCTAAAAATCTGTCTTTCGGGAACGGCGGCATTTCAAGCCCCATAGCCGAATCGCACATTCTTTCGGCGTTCATATCGGGGCGAAAAACTACTATGCTTCCGTCTTTCGTTTTAAAGACTTTCATCCCCTCGAAACAAGTCTGAGCGTACTGCAATACGCCCGCACTTTCGTTTAAAACCACCTTTTCGTCGGTAGTCAACTCGCCGTCGCACCATTTGCCGTCACGATAATAGGCAACGTATCTGTACGGCATTTTTTCATAGCCGAAACTCGGCTTTTCTTTTTTCGATTCATTATTCATACGCCTTATAATACTATTCCGCAAGCGATTTTGTCAACTATATAGATATAAATGAAATTATTACATTTCTAAAATTGAGATATTTATGTTTTTTATATT
>CALGVF010000209.1 GCA_937920115.1 uncultured Clostridia bacterium | reverse complement strand
GTAAGCAAAATTTGCATACGTTATCGTTTTTTTCGTTTCCGTCGAAAGACAAATCCCAAAACAAAAAAATCTAAAAAAAGGAGTTGAACGCAAATAGTTTTGTGTAAAGATAAAGTTATTATAACTTACAGATTCGACGATGATATAAAGGCGTATAGTATAACCAAAAAGAATACGCGAGAGATTATATCCGAAGCAGACGAGAAAAAGTCTGCTTTTATAACAAATTTTAGTTCGTCTATATCCATTCCTGCGCAGCCAAGTGTTATAAATAAAACAGTCATACGTTAAGTATGGCTGTTTTATTTATACCCTCGTGGAAGGCAAAGTGTTTAATAAACAAAAAACGACAGACTTACGCAGTCTGTCGTTTACTATTGCTTTATAACTTTTAAAAGTTATGATTTACGTCTTAACGGGCGATAATCGGCTTATAGGGCGACTTTTACGAGTTATTTGTCTTTCTTCGCCTTGTCTTCGTCGGGTACTCGGAATATCGATAACGATATGAACGACCTCGTCTTTCTGAATATCGTCGATATGATTATCATCGCTTCGAGCGGTATTCCGAGGAAAAATAACGGCCATACGTTATAGTCGAGCATCGTAAGATATATCGCCGTTATAAGTCCCCAATTCAGAACCGACAGGGCGACCGTGTTAAGCCATTTATAGTTCGCGTGTGCCTTGTTGTATTTGTGCACGATGACAGCCGACGGCGGAACCGCCCAAACGTATACTTGCCAAAATTTGTAGTTTTTGATAATCATAAGGGCAACGTAGATTACGACCGCTATCGTGATTACCGATAAAACCGACAAACACAGCATCGCTATGTCGTTCGTTCTGTCCTCCTGAATCTTCTCTTTCGACTTGTCGATTACCTTTTCTACGGCGTTTTCACGCAGCAAATCGTCCACCGTGATAGAGAATAATTCCGCTATCTCCGCAAGAGCGGTAACGTCGGGTACGGACGAACCGTTCTCCCATTTGGAGACCGTCTTGTCGGAGTACGACAACGCTTCGCCGAGTTCCGATTGCTTCATTCCTTTGCTCAATCTCAATTCTTTTATATTTTTCGATATATTTTTCTCGATTTCGCTAAGCATATCTATATGATAACCCAAAAACCCGATAAAGTCAAGTTTTTTTTGCTAATTCTCCGAATCGGAGAGTGGCGTTCCGCAACGCGGAGAGGGTTTCCCCTCGTTTTTATACCGAAAATTTCGCCTAAACGCTTGCAAAATTTTTTCGGTTACAATACAATATTCCCGAAATCGTCGGTCGATAGCCGATAATATATCCTCTATCGCCCCGATTGAAAAAAAATAAAAAAACAAAAACACAGGAGAACCAAAATGAAGAAAAGATTATTGAATCTGCTTCTCGTCCTGATTCTTGCGGCGACGACTGTTATGTTCGTCGGCTGTTCGGCAAGCGGCGAGGTGGACTCTTCTTTAACTCCGGGCGTGGTAGCGGGCGAAGATACCGTAGTTACCGACCTCAAATATAAACCCGAAGTTTACGAAGCGAACATTGCCGTATACGGCGCGATAGGCAAATTGTCCGAGTATCAGACTTACCGTCTCGAAGGTAACGGCAAATCCGTGGCGAACAAGGGCTTTATCGTTTACGAGCAAGTTACGGGCGGCGTCGGCATTAAGCACGGCGACGAGTTCTATACTTCCTCGACCTCCGATTCGACTTTCGTTCACGTTATGCACGAAGCGTTCGCAAAGGGCGATAACGTAGTGTACAGAAAAGACGGCGGGGCGATGAAAAACACCGAAAAGAGCGTCTATAAGTCGGTTTACGGCGTTACTCCCGACAAATTGCTCAGCGGTCAGATATTCAACGACGATACGATTAAGTACGCCGAACTCGTTTCCTCGGCTGACGGAGTATATACATATAAAGTAGTCCTCGACGGCAACGCGGCGAACGCGATTCTTTCTTATCAGATGAGAGAGTTCGGCGGTCTGAACGGTCTTCCGACTTTCACGGGCGACACTATTTTCAACCTCGATATAGCCGAGGACTTCACCCCGATAAGATATTCGTATACGAGCAAGTACAAGGTTTCGACGAGTTTCCTCGGCGAAATCGACTGCGAAGAAAATTACTCGGTCGAGTTCTCGGGATATAACGAAGAAAACGCTATTCCCGATACGGACAAGTTCAATGCGGCTATGAACAGCGAGCCGTCCACGGTAACTCCGAGCGAGCCTGTTAAGGGCGACGAAAACAAGCAGAAGATAGTCGACGCTCTTTTAAATTCGGATATCGAAAACGGCGTAACGCTTCGCGGCGAGATTATCTACGACGGAATGAAGTTGCCCGTTAAACTCGATTTGAAAGCGAATATAAACGACATCTTGGCAGGCAAAATCGACCTTCGTACCGCGGTTGACGCGAGATTGTCGATTTCCTCTCTCGGCGACGACCTGTCGGTGATTTATCACAACGGAAAAGTTTATATGTCGGCTCTCGGACTTAAAGTCGCGTTCGACCTTCCCGCAAGCGGACTTGAAAATCTCGGAGATATGATTTCGTCCGTCGATTTGTCGAGTATGGTAAACGTTACAGCCGACGGCGATTATTACACGGTTACGCTCAACGAAGCGATCGAGACGATTATCAAACAGGTTCTCGTCGAAAACGGACTCGCGGGCGACGGCGTTGACGAGGCGTTCAACCTCGGCTTGACTCTTTACATACCTAACGACAGAGTAGGCGTAATCGAAGGCAATTTCGCGACCGATACAATAAACGCAGGACTTAAATTCAACCTTTCGGACGAAGAATTCGTCCTTCCAGACCTTACGGAATACGTTACCGAACTCAAAACGGGCTTCGACATTTCGGTTAAGGTTGCGAGTGTCACGATAAACGGGAGTCTGTATGCAACCTACGACGCGACGGAGACCGACCCGCTCAAAGCGTTAAAAGCCGAAGCGGTAGTTACTCTCGACGATACCTTGAAGATGCTTTTAGGCTTTACGGATGGTATGGAAGGCTTACCCGGTTGGCTTAGCAAAATCGGTGCTGCCGATTCGATTAACGTTGTATACGAAAACCGCAAAATGGCTTTTATGACTGTTGAAAACGGCGAACCGACCTTCGTTATGGAAATACCTTTGGGAATCTCGGCGACCGAAACTTATTCGGAAGTCGGCGATACCGTATCTTCAATCTTTGCGATTCTTTCGCAGTTGTTCACGGTGAATGCGGACGCTAACGGAGTAGTCGTAAGTCTTAACCCCGAGTTGACTACATTTGTTCAAGAATTCCTTTGGGCTCCCCTTACGGAGAAATTTATCGACCTTGCGGGAGAAATCGGAATAATTATTCCCGCAATTCTCGAAACTTACAACCCGCTTGCAGACCTTGGAATTTCCGTAACTACAAACGACAACGGAATACCTACGCTTGCCTTATATCTTGACGTTTACGTGCTTAATGGCAACGGGTTATATGAGAGTTTGATGGATGCTATAAATGGCTTATTCGACGGCGGTGCTGACAATATGGGGTTGGTATATGTTGATTGGAAAGACTATGAGGTTGGTAGACTTGTTGAAATTGCCGTTCCGCTCTGCGAATCTGAAAGTGTTGGCGAGTATGAATACAAATGGAATATAGATAGTATTTTGGAAGTCAACGCCGAGGCTACGACCGTAATAAACGCTATTTCGGAACTTGCAGAGTTGGAAATTTCCGACGAATACGTCGCGAAACTCGAAGCGGCGAAAGCGGCTTACGACGCTCTTTCGGAAAACGCGGTCAAACTCGTTTATAATGCGGAAGACGGCGAGGTGTTTACCGAACTCAGAGACAACTACGACAAATGTAAAAAGTCCGTTGACGATTTTGCAGTCGAATGTGTAAAAGAAGACGGCAAAATTACCGCGTATAACAACTTTAACGCGGCTCAAATCGAATATTTCAAAACGGCATACGCAAACGCTTACGCGACCTTTATAGAGAAGAGAACTGCGAGCGAAGCCACGGCGGCTGAAACGTTGAAAACTGCGGTAGCCGCTCTCGAAACCGTAGATCTCGCCGCAATGACCGACGACGAACTTTACGAATATTTCTGCGAAATAGAGACTCTGAACAATAACGCGGCGAAACTGATTGCCGAGTCCGTAAGCGACGAAACGAGAGAGAAACTTGCAACGTTCACGGCGGCGGCTGTCAAGGCTTACGTTACGAGGTTCGCGACTCTTGCCGAAAATGCGGTAAACGAGTTGAAATACACCGTCGGAACGGTCGACGAAATGAACGCTTTATATGCGAAATACGAAAGTTTCTACGAGACTTACGGTTCCGATTTCTCGGAGAGCGTTCTGAAAGCGGAAATGGACGCCGTTGACGAT
>CALGVF010000208.1 GCA_937920115.1 uncultured Clostridia bacterium | reverse complement strand
TATTCTTTCCAAGGTGTCTACGTCGCTGTGCATATAGCGGACTTTTACCGATTGCTCTTTTAAGTACTCGGTAAGGCTTTCCGCCATTTTCTTCGTGAGCGTGGTGACTAAAACTCTGCCGCCCGTGGATATTACCTTGTTTATCTCGCCTTGCAAATCGTCTATCTGACCTTTCGTCGGGCGAACTTCGACAAGAGGGTCCAAAAGTCCCGTAGGACGAATTATCTGCTCGGCGTTGTTGTCCGAAATCGACAATTCGTAATCGGCGGGAGTCGCGGATATGAATATCGTCTGACCTATTCTCTCGTCAAATTCTTTGAATGTAAGCGGTCGGTTATCGTAAGCCGAACGGAGTCTGAAACCGAAATCGACGAGGTTCTGTTTTCTCGACCTGTCGCCGTTGTACATCGCCCTTATCTGCGGCACCGTCATGTGACTTTCGTCTATGAACGTTATAAAATCTTTCGGGAAATAATCGAGAAGGGTGAATGGCGGATCACCCGGTTTTCTGCCGTCGAAATATCTGCTGTAATTCTCGACGCCGCTGCAATAGCCTATCTCCCGTATCATTTCGAGGTCGTAACTCGTCCTTTGCAACAGCCGTTGAGCCTCTAAGAGTTTGTCCTGCTTTTTCAAAGCCTCGACTTCGTTACGCATATCCGTTTCGATACGCTTTAAGGACGATTCGATTTTTTCGTCCGACACGGCGTAATGGCTCGCGGGGAATATCGCTACGTGCGACAATCTGTTTATCGCCCTTCCCGTAACGAAATCGCACTCGGTGATTTTTTCGACTTCGTCGCCGAAAAACTCTACTCTTATGTATATCGTATCGTTGGAAGCGGGGAATATTTCCACGACGTCGCCCCTTACTCTGAACGACGACCTCGTGAAGTCTATATCTTTCCTCTCGTACTGTCTGCCGACGAGTTTTCGCATAAGTTCGTCGCGGTCGAGAGTCATTCCCTCTCTTATCGAAATAGCGAGGGCGAAATACTCCTCGGGAGCCCCGAGTCCGTAAATGCAAGAAACCGAGGCTACGACTATTACGTCGTTTCGCTCGGCTAAACTGCAAGTCGCGCTGTGCCGCAACTTATCTATCTCGTCGTTTATCGACAAGTCCTTTTCTATATAAGTGTCCGTGGACGGGATATACGATTCGGGTTGGTAATAATCGTAATACGACACAAAATACTCCACTCTGTTTTCGGGGAAAAACTCCCGAAGTTCGTTGCAGAGTTGGGCGGCGAGAGTCTTATTGTGGGCGATAACCAAAGTCGGTCTTTGAACGTTCTGTATGACGTTTGCCATAGTGAAAGTCTTTCCGCTTCCCGTCACGCCGACGAGTACCTGAGAACGAAGTCCGTCCTCTATCCCCTCCGTGAGACTTCTTATCGCCTCGGGCTGATCGCCCGTCGGCTTATATTCCGAATGTAGTACGAATTTTCTTTTTTCCATCTGTTTATCAATCTAAAACAATCCGTACAATATCCTCGTTACCACAAACGCTGTAACGGAACCGAGTACGGCGAGCAATATTTTTATAACTATTCCCGAAGCGAGTTCCCGCCTTTCCCGTTTATAACACAAGAGTTTGTGTTTGGGAATAACGCAGAGCGTCTCTTCGTCGTTGTTTTTGCATCTTATAAGGTCGAAATAACCGTCCAAAGACAGCGAATTGAGCGTTTTTCTCAGTTTCGGCAGGTCTTTTTCGGACATACGACACATGGCGAGCAGATTTTTTTCGGGCAACAGACAACTCTCCCTTTCGCCGCACACGCTGATAACGGCTTTCGCGACCGTTCGTTCCGTTCTCGTCAACATAACAGCAAAATTATAGTCGCCCCGACGAGAGCCCCCGAAAACGCTCCCAAAAACGCTATAAAATATCTCCAAAAATTATTAAGTCCGTCCTTTTCCGTCGTCTCGGGCATTTCGGCTTTTTCTTCTTCTAGGGCGGCGAAACTCTTGCCGAGCGGTTTCAGTAAAACCACTTCGTCGTCCGAATATTTTTCGTCGATATACCCCGACGAAACAAGCCCGTCCAAAACGGCGTTCAATTCTTCCTTAGTGCCTGTTCCCTCGCCGAACGCGTCAATCAGTTTCTGCTTAGGGAAAAGACAATATTTCCCGTCGCTTTCGCCTTTCACGAACGACAAAAGTTTTAAACTCTTTTCTTCCAAATATTACCTTTACCGAGGTATTTCAAACGGCGTAAGTCGCCCTTATCGCCCCGACTATAACTCCGAGAGAAACGGCGGCGATAAATATAACGGCGGTAATCACGCAGACGAGCGAAAGTATTATCGCCCATTTAAGCGGTTCGGAACGCCTGAAACTATACCTCTTTATCGCTTTGAAAAACGCGACTATTCCGAAAACGAGACCAAGTCCGTAAAAAACGTTTAAAATCATACCGACAAGGGCTATTATAAGCGGCTGTCGGTTAAATTTCCTCCTCGAATAATACGCCGCGATCTCCTCTTCCGTCGCATATTCCGCTTCGGAAATTACGGGAGAGTTCTGCGGCTTAAAATTTTCGTTTTCAAAATTATTCTGCTCAAAATCTTCCATATTTATAAGTATATCACAAATTAAATTTTTTTACAACGATTTTACGAACATTCGTTCGCTTTTTCACTTTATGCCCACAGTTTATTTCCACAGTTTATCGGGATCGAAACCGAAGTTCTGCACGAGTTCGAGTTCGTCGGAGTTCGCTATGTCTTTCGGCAGAACGACCGCCCCGCCGTTTGAATCTATATCTATTCCGAAATGTTTAAAGGCGTACCACACAAGGTGAGCACATTGCGATTTCGACGGTTTTCCCTCTTCGTATTTCTTGGTGAATATTCCGCAAAATATCGAATAATCGACTCCGACGAGGGTTTCTTTCGCGTAATCGGCGATTTTCTGTCTCGTCTCTTTATCTGCTTTTAACCTTAAAATCATAAAACACGGACGTCTGAAAAAGTCGCAGGGGTCAACGAACGAGGGCGAGTCGTAACCCGCAGACTCGACGACTATTCCCCTTTCCGCGTCGACGACTATGGCAGCGTGACCGAATCTGAAACAGGAAAAATGAGTGGACAAAGAAACGATTATATCGCCGTTTTCGAGTTCCGCTCTCGCGACCTCTTTGCCGCTACTGCGTTTTTCCCAACAAAGAAAGGGTCCGAAACTATCCTTTTCGAGTTCATTGTCGCCGAAAAAGTCGTTCTGTATTTCGTATATGCGGTCGGTTTCGTCGGCGGAAACAAGTCCGTCTACTCCTGCCTTCGTCAGTCCCGTTTGTCTGTACAGAAAATCGTAGTCGTTTTCGTCTAAAACGGGTTTGGAAAGCGTTGCCGTAAGGTCGGCTTTTTCGTAGTCGGGGCGATAGGGCTTCCACAAATGGGCGGCGAAATACCCCACGCTTAAAAACGCGACTATCGAAAATACGAAAGCGAGAACGACCGATACCGCTATTATTAACTTTTTCTTCGTTTTTTCGGCTATCATTATACCGAATATTATATTGTTTTTTATCAAAATGTCAATCGTTTGCATACCTTAAAGGCGATTGACCATAATACGGGTATGGTAATAATTTTTATCCGTTCGTCGCTGACGTTTATAATTCTGCTCGTCGTTATGAGACTTATGGGCAAAAGACAGATAGGCGAAATGCAACCGTTTGAACTCGTGATTACTCTGCTTATCGCCGAACTCGCCTGCATACCGATGTCGGACATATCCGTTCCGCTCGTCTACGGGATAGCGGCGATTCTCGCAGTTTTTATATTTCATCAGATTTTATCGCTTCTCGAACAGTCGAGTCAGTTTCTGAAAAAGGCGATAAGCGGAAAACCGTCGCTCGTTCTCAATAAAGACGGCGTGGACTTCGAGCAACTCAGAAAAAACAATATGGACGTCGAAGATTTGATAGAGTCTATGCGTTCGGCGGGATATTTTTCTCTCGACGACCTCGACTACGCCATTTTTGAATCGACGGGAAAACTCTCCGCAAAGGAAAAAGAAAACTACGAAAAGAACGGCTCGGGAATGCCTTTACTCGTTATCTGCGAAGGAAAATTTATAGAAAATAACATTGCGTTTTTAAAATTCACGCATGACGAAATACTGAAAATCGCAAACGCCCACGGGGCGAAAAACGAAAAGTCGGTCGGAGTTATGACGATAGACGGAAACGGCAAGGTTTATTTTCAGAAAGAAAAGGAAAAGTACGAAGTTTTCAACGTTAAATTAAAGGAAGGAGTAAAATGGTAAAATCGATAATAACGGTAATAATTTCTCTGCTACTGCTTATCGGCGGGGCGGGTTTCGAACAAAAAAAAATAAAATTCCCGGTCGACGAAATTTAAAAGAAAAAGGAAA
>CALGVF010000207.1 GCA_937920115.1 uncultured Clostridia bacterium | reverse complement strand
ACGAGCCTGTTTCGGTTTACGGCGTATTTGCCGAGATTGTTTTCCCTGTAAAGGGCGAACTCGTTTCTGATTTTACGCATAAACGATTCGGGCATAAACAGGTACAGGGCGACGGGAGCGATCATAAAATAATTCTCGTATTCGGCGTACCCCGTATACGCGTCGGAAAATTTCCACAGCAAAACTTTTACCACAAGGGCAGACAGCGAGGCGGCGAGTCGCGAGTTTTTCGCAAGGCAGACGGCGGCTAACGAGTACAGTGCGAGCGGGGCGATTCTGTTTGCGTCGCGACTGTATAAAAACAAAGGAAGTGAGGCTATAAGTGCGTAAACCGAGGAAACGCCCCCTTTTAACAGGCTTGCCGAGAGCAGTACGGCGTACAACGCGAACGCTTCGTAAATCGCTTCGGACGAAAAGTTTATCGCCCCGTAAGCCACCGCAACGTAGAGTACGGAGGCGGACACTATTTCGTCGGTCGAAAGTCGGTATTTCAACCCCTTGACTAAAAACACTCTCGCCGCCGAGATAAACACGAAACCGAGCGGCACGCACGCCGCCGCGATTATCGCCCTTACGGTAATGTTGTGGCAGTCGCGTATGGCTACGTAGGGTGCGACGGCTATCGCGAGAATCAACGCGAGTTCGATTTTCGGCTTGCGTTTCATTTTGTTCATAATAAGATAGTAAACGAGCGTTACTATACCGCCCGCCGCGGCGGCTAATATCGTGAACCCCGAAAACGAAAGGAGAAAGGGCAGTATGTAGAGTATAAACGAAGCGAACGGGTTAAGTCCTACGAACAGATTAGCCGAGAGTAAAGGCAGGGCGAGCGGCGGGGATTTGCCGTCGGCGAAAGTCAGAAGGGCGTAGCCTGCGAGCGACAGGGCGTAACGCCCCGCTTTTTTAAAATTAAACGCTTTTTTCATAGCCCGATTATACTATGTATAACTTCAAAAAAATCGTAACGTTTGGTCGAAAACGAGAGAATATTGTAAAAAACTTGTTTTTATCCGTCCGCTGTGGTAAAATATTCGTATGAAAAGGTTGAGAAATTTAATAGCGGTTTTAACCGCGGTCACGCTTGCCGTCGTCGTTTCGGGTTGTAAAAAAACCGACGAGACGAAAAACGACAAGTTTATAAATTCGCTCGTGGTCGTTCGTTTTTCCGAGGGCGAGAAAGTTCCCGAGGCGAAAAGCGTGACGGAAGGAGTGTTTTTCCGCGACGAAAATTCCGTCAAAAATTACGTCGGAAAAATCTCGGGCGGCAAGGTAAATTACACTACTGTTACGTTTGAAATATGCGAACTGAAAAGTTCCGTAAAACGCTATTTGCCCGCCTATAAGTCGATTAACGGCGATTTTGAGTTGATAAACGAAGATGGTTACGACAACAGAGGCAGGGGCGAAAACGGCGAAAATTCGGGTAGCGGAGAGAACTCGGGCAGGTTTATCGCCGAACAAAATCTCGTCCGCGAGATAGGCGAGACTTTGAGGTCGAATTTGCCGACCGACGGCGACGGAGACGGGGTCGCCGACCTCGTGACGGTAATTTTCGATTTGAACTCGCAGGATATAGATACGGTTTTAGCCCTTGCGGCGAGCGAGATTTTCAACGCCCATCAGAGCGAGTATT
Source organism: uncultured Clostridia bacterium (assembly GCA_937920115.1). Classification (GTDB taxonomy): domain Bacteria; phylum Bacillota; class Clostridia; order Christensenellales; family Borkfalkiaceae; genus UBA10281. The sequence continues at coordinate 2,745 of CALGVF010000207.1, read as the reverse complement.
ATACGGGGAAATTTTCAAACGGAGACGAGGAAATTACTTTCGGCGAAGCAAAAATTAACGGCTCGAAAATCGAAAAGTACGTTTTTATGTCGCTCGGTTCTATATATAAGGAAGGTCAAAAGTACTATACCGCCGCTTGTCACGAGACCTTGCACGCTTTCGGCGCGGCGGATATGTATACGGACGACGGCTTGACCGACCCCGTCGGGGCGATTGACGTAATGGGTAACGTTCCGCTCGAAAAACTTACGGTAAATCCCGTTTATCCGCTTTCGTATACGAGAGAAAAACTCGGGTTTATCGGCGGCGAAAACTTAGGGGCGATAATAAAAAGCGGCGAGTATACGCTCTTTCCCGCCGAGTCGGAAAAGTCGAAAATAAAGGCATACAAAATCGTGCCGCCCGATTTTTTGGAAAGAAGAGACTGTTTTTATATCGAATACAGGAAAAGCGAGGGGGACGGCAAGCCGAATTTCGACGGACTTATAATTTACAGGGTAAACGGCGATAACGGATATATTCAGAGGGACGGCGGCTACGGAAAAACGTACAACGGCAATCTTTACGGCGAAAACGAGGTTTACGTTTTCAGATTTAAAGAGGGCAACGAGGGCGATAAGACTTTCGACGGCGAAAAATGCTTCGCCACGCTTTCGACTGCCTCGGGAAGAACGACTTTCGGCTCGGAAACGGTCGGAGAAAACCTCGTAACTTATTCGGACAAGACTAACTCGGGAATAGTCGTGAACTTCTTGAAAAACAATTCCGACGGCTCGATCACATTCTTGGTAAAACTTCCCGAATACAACGTAAAAACCCCTGCCGAAGTCGATTATCGCGAGATTTTCGTCGATAAAGGCGGCAATTTGAAACTGAATTTCTACCGTCCGCTTGCAAGCGGAAACGCCTACGTCGTTCAGACGGAAAAGCCGATAGTAAGACCATCGGCGAAGAAGATAAAGAGCGGGAAGTACGGAAAAGTAAAAGTATTGCCGTCGGCTTTTATGGAAACGGAATTGTCTTACGAGGGGAATTACGTTTACCTCGCTTTCGACGATACGGACGAAATTAAAGCCTACGTTCTGAAATAATAGGGGCAAAAATCTTAAAAACGGTAAAAAATAACGGAAAACGGCGTCAAAAAGATTGCAAAATTCAATTATATATGTTAAAATAAACAGGCTATAAAATTCACACCCGATTTTTGCGACCATTCGTGCCGTCAAATAAACTTTTCAAGGCGGTTAGCGGCGTATAAAAAAGAAGTCGGGGAGGAATAACGGAGGAAATTATTATGGCAGTAACTTCTATGAAGCAACTTCTCGAAGCAGGCGTTCACTTCGGACACCAGACGAGAAGATGGAACCCCAAGATGAAAAAGTACATCTACGGCGAAAGAAACGGTATTCACATTATCGACCTTCAAATCACGGTCGACCTTGTCGAAGAGGCTTATAAGTTCGTTGTAGATCAGGTTAAGCAGGACAAGACCGTTCTTTTCGTCGGCACCAAGAAGCAGGCTCAGGAGGCTATCCAGCAGGAAGCGGAAAGATGCGGTATGTACTACGTCAATTCGAGATGGCTCGGCGGTACGCTTACCAACTTCAAGACCATCAGAACGAGAATCGACAGACTTAACAAACTCGACAATATGGAAAAGACGGGCGAGTTCGACCTTCTTCCCAAGAAAGAAGTTTTAGGACTCAAAGCGGAGAGAGACAAACTCCTTTACAACCTCGGCGGTATCAGAGAAATGAAGAGTCTCCCCGGCGTAATGTTCGTCGTTGACCCCAACTGCGAATTGAACGCGGTTAAAGAAGCGAGAAAACTCAACATTCCCGTAGTCGCTATCACCGATACCAACTGCGACCCCGACCTTGTAGACTACGTTATCTCGGGTAACGACGACGCTATCAGAGCGGTAAAACTTATCGCTTCGATAATCGCGGACGCCGTAATCGAGGCTAAGCAGGGCGAAGACGCCGTAAGACGCAACGTAGTAGACGACGAACCCGCTACTTTGGAAGAAATGACCGACGCTCCCGCGGCGGAAGAGGCTCCCGCGAAAGAAGAAGCGGCTGAGGAAACTCCCGTAGAAGCGTAATCGAAAGCCGCAGGGCTTAACACAAATCTAAATATATCAAGGAGAAATAGTTATGGCAAATTATACCGCAGCGGACGTAAAGAACCTTCGCGAAAGAACAGGCGCAGGAATGATGGACTGCAAGAACGCCCTCGTCGAATGCGACGGCGATATGGAAAAAGCGATAGATTATCTCAGAGAGAAAGGCATAGCGAAAGCGGCTAAGAAAGCGGGCAGAATCGCTGCCGAAGGTATCGTTGACAGTTATATCCACATGGGCGGAAAGGTCGGCGTGCTTCTCGAAGTAAACTGCGAGAGCGACTTCGTGGCGAACGGACCTATGTTCAGAGCGTTGGTTCACGATATCGCCCTTCAAATCGCGGCTGCTAATCCGCAGTACGTAAGTCAGTCGGAAGTTCCCGAGGAAGTTCTCGAAAAAGAAAAGGCTATCCTTCGCGCTCAGGCTCTCGAAGAGGGCAAGCCCGAAAAAATCATCGACAAGATGGTCGAGGGAAGAATCAAGACTTTCTACGAAGAGAACTGCCTTCTCAATCAGAAGTTCGTTAAAGACCCCTCCAAGACCATCGAACAGGTAGTAGTAGAGGCGACCGCTCAGATCGGCGAAAAGATTTCCGTAAGAAGATTCGTTCGTTACGAAATGG
>CALGVF010000206.1 GCA_937920115.1 uncultured Clostridia bacterium | reverse complement strand
TAAAACAACGCTAAATTCTTCAAAGGAACGCTCGTCAATATCACCGATTTCAGAAACGACGACTTAACCGTCGACGGAGAACTCGTCGTGACTTACGCTGACGGAACGACTCTCACGATAGATAAAACCACCGAAGGGTATGAGACCGCGCTTACCGTAACGCTTAAACTCAAAACCGTTGCGGAGAATATGAAGAACGGCGAATACTACGAATCGCATAAAGAAATAATCGACAAATGGAGCGGCGACTGATATGAAAACTGAAAAAAGTAAATATACGAAACCCGAAGTCGAGGAACTTTTATTCGGAGTCGACGTCATAACGGCTTCCGTAGAAGAAAACGGAATCGAACAAGACGCGAAGAATTACTGGATTGATTAAGGCTTTTTAATGCGATTGCCCGTTTTACGGGCAATCGCAAATACTTCTTTAAAGAGGTTAATTATGAGAAAGAAAACGTTAGGCGTGACGATTTGTCTGCTACTCGCAATGTGTTTGCTGTCGTTTTTTGCGGCGTGCAAAATGTCGGATTCCGACGAAAGCGAAACGAATAAACCGAGTTCGGAAAAAGAAACGCATACGCTTACTTATGTGGATAAAGTCGAACCGACCTGTACGACAAGCGGAACGAAAGCGTATTACTCGTGTTCGCATTGTAACAAGTTGTTTAAGGATAGCGAGGGAAAGAACGGGGTGTATCTGAACGAGTTGAAAATTCCGCCGCTCGGGCATACGCTTAAATTCGTCGAGAAAGACGAGGGGTCGTGTCTCGAAAAGAAAAACGGATATAAAGAGCATTATTCCTGCGTTCGCTGTAACGAAAAATACGCCGCTTGCGACGGCTACGAGGACGGCTCGCTCGAATTAAAGACGACGAACGGAGAAACGGTTACCGTAAAAGCGGCGGGAGACCTCGCCTTGCCTTATTCGCATAAATTCGGCGATAGCGGAAAATGCGAAGTCTGCGGTGAGGAGAGAGGTTACGCGACGGAGAACCTGCGTTACACTTTAAGTCAGGACGGCAGTTACTATATCCTTTCGGGAATAGGCGATTGCAAAGACGAAGTGATTTTTATCGGCAGTTACAACGGTAAACCCGTAAAAGAGATTGGCGAAAATGCGTTTTACGGCGAAAAGAGTATAAAAGCGGTGGTGTTTTTGCCGCAAAGCGAAGCCGTAAAAATAGGCGACGGAGCGTTTGAAAACTGCGTGAATTTAAAGAGCGTCAACGTTATGACAAAAATCGCTAAAGGCAACGTGGTTTCGCTTAGCGAGATCGGCGAAAATGCATTTAAGGGCGTAAGTTCGGAGTTACACGTCGTATTCGGCGGTGCGAAATCCGACTGGTTGCTTATAAAAGGTTGCAACTTTATAACGATTGACAAAGTGACGTTCAAAACGGAAGAAACGCCGATTATACCTATCGGCTGATTAGGTTATGAATACTGAAAATCTGATATATTCGATAATTCCGCTTGACGAAAGCCATGCGGACGAAATATGCGAGGACGTAAAAAAACAATACGAGGCCGAAGTATGCGGTCTCGCATTGTTTATGTTTACCCTTGTTCCCGACGGGAAGCCGCCGATAGACAAGGCAGAAATTCAAGGCGAGAAATATAGGGGTTTTCGGGATAAGTTAGCCGAAAAAGGCTTAAAGTGCGGAATACTCGCTCAAAGCACGTTGGGACACGGCTACGAACTCGACGAAATGCCTTTTCAGCCGTACGTCGGATTGACGGACGGGAAATCCGATTTTTCATACTGTCCTTACGACGAAAATCTGCGTAGATATCTTAAAAAGGAATTTAATACGCTTGCGAAGTTAGACCCAGAAACTATAATGGTCGACGACGATTTCCGTTCGACTTTCAAAAGCGGCAGGGCGTGTTGTTGCCCCCTTCACTTAAAGGCGTTTAACGAAAAGGCAGGAACGGATCTCACGAGAGAGGAGTTGAAAGAAATTATCTGCGGACATACCGATCTTACCGAAAAGTATGCGGAGATATTCGACGAAACGCAGAGAGAAGGGCTTGTCGGAGCGGCTAAGGCGATAAGAGAGGGGATAGACGAGGTAAACCCGAAAATTAAGGGAGCCTATTGCAGTTGCGGAGCGGATACGGGGTTTGCGAGCGATATTGCCCCGATTCTTGCCGGTAAAGACAATCCGGTAATCGTAAGAATAAACGACGGTTGGTATACGAACGCGGGAAACCGTTGGTTTTCGGGCAACGTGAGTTTAAGAGCCGCCACGCAAAACTGCGTGTTGAAAAATACGGACAAGGTCGATTTCGTCCTAGACGAGTCCGATACTTGTCCGCACAACAGATATTCGACGAACGCGACTTCCGTTCACGCTCACTTTACAGGCGGAATTTTAGAAGGGCTTAAAGGGGCGAAACATTGGATAACAAGGCTCGAATCTTACGAACCCGAAAGCGGTAAAGCGTACAGAAAAAAACTCGCCGAAAACTCGGGGTTTTATTCGTCGCTTATCCGTCTTGCGGACGGAATCGAGTGGCAAGGGGCGAGAATTCCGCTGTTAAAGGCGATAAAACACAGATACAATTTCGACGGCTTTGCGATAAATCCGTATAATGCGTTTACCGATATGGTATTCGAGAGGCTCGGACTTCCCGTATATTTTTCGGATAAGTCGGGCGGAGCGGCTTTTTTAGAGGGCGACTATATCGACGAGTTTACGGACGAAGAAATAAGGGATATGTTGTCGAAAACGGCGTTTATGACTTCCGAAATCGCAGAAAAACTGACGGCGAGAGGGTTCGGAAAGTATATCGGAACGGCGGTCAGGGAATATAACGGCGACGTTCCGACGAACGAAGTAATCGATGGCGTGAAATGCGAAACTCAGCAGCGAGCGAAAGAACTTTTGCCGTCCGAAAAAACCGAGGCGTTATCTTACGCGTACCGTTTTACCGCAAAGAAATCGGAAAGACTTTTCCCTGCGGTAACGAGATTTAAAAACGAACTCGGCGGAACGGTCGTTGTATTTTCGGGAACGCCGAACGTGCCGTTTTCGTATCTTACGGCGTTTGCGTTTTTAAACGAAAACAGAAAAAAACAGTTGATAAAACTGATGAAAGAGAGCGGCAATCTTCCCGTTTATTATTCGGGAGACGCCGAAGTTTTCCTGAAAACGGGAATTACGAAAAGCGGCGAAAGGCTCACGGCGATTTTCGACATAAGTTTCGATAAGTTGGAAGAAATTCCGCTCGTATTCGAATGTAAGCCAAAGAAAATCAAGAGGCTTATGCCGAGCGGCGAATTGAAAGATTGCGAATTTATAAATGAGAACGGAATTACGACGGTAAATGAGGCGGCGGAAACGCTTAACCCCGTAATTCTCATTTCGGAATAATATGAAAAATTTTGACAGAAACGATTTCCTCGATATGGTCGTCTATCAGATTTACCCTCGCAGTTTTTGCGACGGAAACGGCGACGGAATAGGCGATATTAAAGGAATAATAAGCAAACTCGATTATTTAAAGGACCTCGGCGTGAACGCGGTATGGCTTTCGCCGTGCTATAAAAGTCCTAAGTACGACAACGGTTACGATGTTTCCGATTATCGTGATATAGACCCCGATTACGGAACTCTCGACGATATGAAACGCCTGATTTCCGAGTTGCATAAGCGTGGAATTAAACTTATAACGGACTTTGTTGCGAATCACACTTCGAGCGAGCATAAATGGTTTAAGGAAGCGAAAAAATCAAAGGATAACCCATATCACGATTATTATATATGGGAAAAAACTCCGCCGACGAAATGGACGTGCTGTTTCGGCGGCTCGGCGTGGGAATACAACGAGGAGACGGGCGAGTATTATTTGCACTCGTTTGCCGTTCAACAACCCGATTTAAATTGGAAAAATCCTAAGGTACGCGAGGAAATGCGTAGCGTCGTGGATTTTTGGCTCGATTTGGGCGTAGACGGTTTCCGTTGCGACGTTTTAGACTATATAGGCAAAAACTATGCAACGGACCACATGCACGGCGACCCGTCGATGCACGCGTATATAAACGAACTGTTCGGAAGAGATAAACTAAGCCGCATTTTCACGGTCGGCGAATGTCAGTCTGACGAAAAGGATATAAGGGAAATCTGCGGCGAAGACAGAGGCGAACTCACGACGGTTTTTCAGTTCGAGCATTTCGGCGTGGGAAGAAAAGACAGGTGGATAAAGTACCCGTTTGCTTTCGACGACGTCAAAAATATACTTTCAAAATGGCAGTATTTCTCGGCGAAAAACGGGCTTTTGTATACGCTTTTCACCGATAATCACGACCAACCGTATTTCATATCGAGAACGGGTAACGACAGGGAATACCGTTACGAGTGTGCGACGATGTATGCGGCTATGTTCTACCTTTTAAAGGGCATTCCGTTTATATATCAGGGGCAGGAATTCGGCTCGGCATCGCCCGAATATCCGTCGATAGACTATTACGACGATATAGAGACGAGAAATTATTACGCCTATCAGGAAAAGGCGAAAGAATATCCGAGATACGAAGTGATGAATCAGGTTCGTTTCGGCAGTCGGGATAATTCGAGACACCCCGTCGCATGGAGCGAGGACGAAAAGACGGGCTACGGTTTCGGAAGCGAAAAAACGTGGCTGCCGCTCAATTCAAGGGCGAAAGAAATCAATCTCGAAAGGGACAAAAAAAGCGAAAAATCGGTAATCGGGTTTTATAAAAAGTTGCTCGCATACAGAAAGAGCAGCGAGGTAATTCGCCGAGGCGATTTTAAGGAACTTTCAGCGGACGGCGAGGGCAATAAAGGATGTTTTGTTTTCGAGCGTTCGCTCGGAGAAAAGAAGGTTGTGGTCGCCGTAAATTTCGACCGCGAACAGACGATAGAACTGCCCGTAAACGAAGAAGAATATAAATTCATTATGAGCAATAACCCCGCCTATAAGCCGTTTAACAAGCAGTTTTCGGCTTTTGACGTCGCGGTTTACGAGAAAACGAAATGATACTGAAAGTTAAAATCAAAGAAAACGAATTCTGGTACGGCGGTTCGTCGAATTCGAAGGTCGATAAATTGCCGTTTGCTTCGGGCGACGATTATTCGCTCGATTTATATCGCGCGTCTAATCAGATAATGCCGCTTTACGTGTCGAGCGAAGGCAGATATATCTGGTCCGAAAAGCCCTTCAAAATAAGCGTTTCGGGCGATGAAATACTCGTGGAAAGCGACTGTGAGATAATTCTCGACGAAAGTGGCAAAACGCTTAAAGACGCGTATTTAAACGCGATGAAAAAGCATTTCCCGTTTACGGGCAAAGCACCGAATCTTACCTTTTTCGAAGCGGCTCAGTACAATACGTGGATGGAATTCGACTACAACCCCACGCAAGACGGCGTTCTCGATTACGCTCGTAAAATAGTGGAAAACGGCTACAAGTCGGGTATTTTGATGATAGACGAGGGGTGGCATACCCGTTACGGTTTCTGGGAATGGGATAGGACGAAATTTCCGAACCCGAAAGAGATGATAGACGAACTTCATTCGCTCGGTTTTAAGGTTATGCTGTGGATAGTCCCGTATATGACGACGGACGGTCGCGATTTCTGTTTCCTTAAAGAGGAAGGCAAAGCGTACCCCGATAAAAAACGTATGCTTCGCAACGACGACGGCATAATGAGTATCGTTCGTTGGTGGAACGGGTACAGCGCGGTATACGATATGACGAATAAAGCCGACCGAGAATTTCTGGACGGAATACTGAAAGGTCTTATGAAAGATTACGGCGTGGACGGGTTTAAATTCGACGGCGGTATGATGACGTCGTTCATTCCCGAAAACGTCATAAACGGTAAACAGTCGAAGCGTTCGCCCGACGAACTCAACGAGGCGTGGAACGATTTCGGCTTGAGATACGAGTTTCACGAGTTCAAAGATACGTTCAAAGGCGGCGGAAAACCGAGTATACAGAGATTGTGCGACCGCGACCACAGGTGGAAGGATAACGGTATAGATTCGATAATACCCGCGGCTTTAATGCAAGGACTTTTAGGTCACCCGTTTATCTGTCCCGATATGATTGGCGGCGGCGAATATCACTACAATTATATGCCGAATTTCAAAATCGACGAGGAATTGTTTGTGAGAATGGCTCAGGTTTCGGCGTTGTTCCCCATGATGCAGTTTTCGTGGTCACCTTGGAGAGTCCTGAGCGAAAAAGGACAAAAACTCTGCCTCGAAGCGGCGAAATTACATGCGGAATATTCCGATTATATCGTGGAAAACGTAAAGAAGTCGGCTGTTTCGGGCGAACCTATAATAAGAAGTCTCGAGTATATGTATCCGCATTGCGGATATGAAAAGATAAACGACGAGTTTATGCTCGGAGACAAAATGCTCGTCGCTCCCGTTATCAAAAAGGGGGAGACGAAGAGGACGGTCGTACTTCCCGAGGGTAAGTGGCTGTATCTCGGAAAAGAAGAATTCGGCGGCGGAAAAACCGTCGAGGTTGACGCCCTGATAGAGGTTTTACCCTATTTCGTACTGAAAGGAGAATAATATGAAAAGGTTTATCGACGTGGATAACGTCCACGAAATATTGGCGGAAGAAAATTCGCCCGTTTTGGGTTTCGACGAGAAAAACGATTATAGTAAATGGCGTGAAAAAGAAAAAAATAAGTTTATCGAACTCACGGGACTTGACAAAATTGCAAAAAACGCCTGTCCGTTAAACGTTTTAATCGAAGAAAGTGTAGTGACCGACGGGTATAAAAAGATAAGGTTTTCGTTCGAGAGCGAAAGAGGGGCGTTCGTTCCCTGTTATCTTTTGTTGCCGAACGAGGGCGTGGGAAAACATAAACTCGCCGTTGTTTTGCAGGGACATACGAGCGGTTTTCACAATTCGATTGGAATCGCGAAATCGGATAAAGACGCCGAGGGGCTGCCGAGAAATGCGTTTGCGTTGCAGGCGGTCAAAAACGGGTTCGCCGCTCTTGCGATAGAGCAACGAGGGCTTGGAGAGCGTTCGCCGATAAAACCGAGAAGAATCTGGGGCGACAGTTGTACTTTTCCCGCAATGAACGCTCTCCTTCTCGGAAGGACGATAATAGGCGAAAGAGTGTGGGATATAAGTCGGGCAATCGACTGTATGTCCGAATTTGAGAACGTAGACACGTCCGAAATAGTCGTAACGGGCAATTCGGGCGGCGGCACGGCTTCTTTTTACGCGGCGTGTTACGACGAGAGAATAACTTTAAGCGTTCCGAGTTGCTCGTTTTGCGAGTATAAAGACTCGATAATGTTTATGTATCACTGCCCGTGCAATATAATACCTCACGCTTACGAATGGTTTGAGATGTCCGACCTCGCATGCCTTATCGCGCCGAGAAAATTAATTTCCGTCGCAGGCAGATACGACGCGATATTCCCGATAGAGGGGACGACGAAATCGTATGAAAAGGCGAAGAAAATTTACAGAGCCGCAGGAAAAGAGGAAAACGTAAAAATTGTCGTTACGGATAAAGACCATTTTTGGTGCGAGGACCTTGTGTGGAACGCGATAAAAGGCGAAATTAAAGCCTGATATGGAAAAATTAACTAAAATTTATCGGCATAGTTTTAACGGAGAGAGAAAATGAACGAATACGTTAAATCCGAAAATTCAATAGAAAAGCCGCAAGGAATAATGGCGTATAAAAGGAGACTCGATATAACCGAGCCGCCGTACAACGCCGTCGGCGACGGAAAGACGATAAACACGAAAGCGATTCAGTCGGCGTTAAACGATTGCAAAAACGGCGAAACCGTATATATTCCCGAGGGGGTATTCCTTACCGGTTCGCTCGATATGAAGTCGGATACCGAACTGTACATAGATAAAGGGGGCGTGTTGAAAGGTTCGCTTGATATGGCGGACTACCTGCCGAAATCGATTGCGAGGTTCGAGGGGGTCGAAAGGCTTTGTTACAGACCGCTCATTCGCATAGGCGTTATGGATAAGTACGGCGAACCGACTACCGGAAACGTGAAAATATGTGGCGGAGGAACTATTCTCGGCGGCGGGAAAATTCTTGCGGATAAAATAATCGCCCGAGAAAAAAGCACTATATGCGGAATTTCGCATTCGGACGAATACGAGTGCGACGATACGGTTGCGGGAAGAAGTCGTCCGTTCCTCGTAGATATATGTAATTGCGACGGCGTAGTCATAGAAAACACGGAGATAAAGGACGGACCGGCGTGGAATTTACATATCGTTTATTCAAAAAACGTGACGGTTCGTTCGTGTAAAATTTCGTCGAAAGGTATATGGAACGGCGACGGAATAGACCCCGACTCGTCGGAAAACGTGACGATATGCGATTGCGAATTCGATACGCACGACGACAGCATTGCGATAAAGTCGGGTAAAAATCCCGAGGGGAATAAAATAAATCGCCCGTCGAGAAATATTTATATCCGCTCGTGCTGCGGCAAAAACGGAATTTCGATAGGCAGCGAAATGTCGGGCGGCGTCGACGGCGTGACGATAGAGGACTGCGACTTTTCAGACTCTTACAGCGGTGTGTGGGTAAGAACGACGAAAAAACGCGGCGGTTACGTCAGAAATTTGACGGTCAGAAACTGTATGCTCACGAATATACGAATAAGCGGGGCGGTCGATTTTAACAACGACGGCGAAAGCGCGAGCGAACTTCCGATAGTCGAGAATTGCAGTTTTTCAAACGTAAAATTGTCGGGAATTTCAACCGACGGTTTCGGAATAACGAAAAAAATCGAACATATAAGCGTTTGCGGGTTCGAGGGCAATCCCGAACGTTTTAAAAATATGGAATTCGACAACGTTTCGGCTATGAACGACGAAGAGGTGAGACGGGAATTTCGGAACGTCGAAAACGTATTATTTGAAGGAGAAAAGATAAAATGAACGAAAAAAAATTCACGGTGGCGATACTCGGTTGCGGTTCGAGAGGAAGAGAGGCTTACGGAAAACTTTTCTATAAGTTCCCCGAAAGGTGGAAAATAGTTTCGCTTTGCGATATTTCCGAAAAACAGTTGCATATTTCGGCGAACGAGTTTAAAATCGAAGAGGAAAATCTTTTTCGCGACGAGAACGAGTTTTTTAAAGAAAAACGAGCCGATTTACTCGTCATAGCGACTCAGGACAGAGATCACGTTCGTCAGGCAACGAAAGCCCTCGGACTCGGTTACGATATTCTGCTCGAAAAGCCTATATCGGGCGATAAAAAGGAACTTATCGACCTTTTGGAATTGCAAAAGAAAACGGGAAGAAAAGTTATGGTCTGCCACGTTTTGAGATACGCTCCCGCTTACGCTAAAATGGCGGAAGAAATCAAAAGCGGCAGACTCGGCAAAATAATATCGATAAACGCCGTGGAGCAGGTATGTTATTGGCATTTTTCGCATAGTTTCGTTCGAGGAAATTGGAGGAATTCCGAAGAGACTTCGCCCGTGATTTTGCAGAAATGCTGTCACGATATGGATATATTGCAATGGTTTGCGGGGTCGAAAGCAAAGACGGTATATTCTACGGGTTCGCTCGCGTACTTCAACAAAGAAAACAAGCCCGAGGAAAGTTCGGACAGATGCTCGGAATGTAAGTATATAAACGATTGCGTTTACAGTGCGGAGAATTTATACGTGAAACGTTGGAAAAGGGAAAACAGTCTCGAAGATTGCTGGCCGTTCAACGTGGTGTGCAGAGATATTCCGAACACCGAAGAGAAATTGAGAAAGGCGTATACCGAAAATCAATACGGAAGATGCGTTTTTTCGTGCGACAACGACGTTTGCGACAATCAGCAAGTCGTTATAGATTTTGAAAACGGCGTACACGCGACTTTGCAGATGGTCGGGTTTTCCGATAGAATGGGAAGGAAAATACAGGTTTACGGCACGGAAGGATTTATCGACTATCAGGGGACGGGTTTTAATTCGACTTTGAGGATAGATCATTACGGAAAAGACGAAAAAGTATACGACGAAGAAGAACTCGTCAAAGGGTTAGGACCCGACGGTTTCGGTCACGGCGGCGGCGATATAATGATGATAAACGCCTTATACGAGGTCTTATGCGGTAAAGGGGACGACGAAACGAGCCTTGAAAACAGCGTCGAAAGTCATCTTATGTCGATAGCGGCGGAAGAGTCGAGAATTAAGGGAACGGCAATGCCTGTTCACGGAGAAAAATATGGAAAATAAAATATTTTCGGTAGCGATACTCGGAGTCGGAGGTAGAGGCGGGGACTCTTACGGCAAAATTATGAACGGAATGACGGGCAGGTATAAAATCGTCTCGCTTTGCGATTTGAGACCCGAAAGACTGAGCCGTTTCGGCGAGAAATTCGGAGTTGCGGAAAGCGAACGTTTTACCGACGAAAACGAATTTTTCGCAAAGAAGAGGGCTGACGTCATCGTTATAGCAACGCAGGACAAAGATCACGTTCGTCAAGCGATAAAAGCCCTTGAACTCGGGTACGACCTTTTGCTCGAAAAACCGATATCGGACGATAAAGCCGAACTTGAAAGATTGCTTGCTGCCCGGAAAAAATACGGCGGCAAAGTTCTCGTATGTCACGTTCTGAGATATGCTCCCGCGTTTATGAAGGTCGCGGAACTTATCGACGGCGGCGAAATAGGGCAACTTGTCGCTATTAACGCCTTGGAACGAGTTACGTTCTGGCATCAGGCTCACAGTTACGTTCGCGGCAATTGGAGAAAATCGGAAGAAACTTCGCCCATGATAATGGCAAAATGTTGTCACGACCTCGATTTGTTGCAGTTTTACGCCAAGTCGGAGTGCGAAAGCATATCCTCGGTCGGCGATATCGCATACTTTAAAAGGGAAAACTCGCCCGAAGGAAGTTCGGACAGGTGCGTAGATTGCAAATATGCGGATACTTGTCCGTACAGTGCGAAAAAAATATACGTGGAATGGTGGAAGTCTCAGGGGAAACCCGAAGATTATTGGCCGTTTAACGTTATAGTTCAAGCGCCGCTTACGGAAGAAAAACTTGCGGAAGCGATAAAAAGCGGACCTTACGGCAGATGCGTGTTTAAATGCGATAACGACGTGGTCGATCATCAGATAGTGGAAATGAAGTTTAAAAACGGCGTAAAAGCCGAACTTACTATGATGGGATTTACTAAGCAGTGCGGCAGAAGATATACGTTCTTCGGGACTTGCGGAGATATAACGCTCGACGAAAGTACAGACAGCATAATCGTCCATAGGTTTACGCTCAGCGATGAGGACGATTATACGATTTCGGTAAAACCGCTTGTCGAAGGAGGTTACGGGCATGGCGGCGGCGACGGCGGAATTATAAACGCCCTTTACGAAATACTGTCGGGCAGAGGCACGGAAGAAACCTCGCTCGATAAGTCGGTTGAAAGTCACCTTATGTCGATAGCGGCGGAGGATGCTCGTCTTTCGGGAAAAGTCGTGAATCTGAGGGATATGAGATGAAATATCAATTTTTAAGATTTCCCGAATTTAAAACGAAAGCCGTAACTTTAAGTTACGACGACGCGACCGTTTTCGACAGAGATTTGATAAAGATTCTCGACGGTTACGGTCTTAAATGCACTTTTAACGTGCCTACGGGCTTTCTCGGTCGCAACGAAAAATGGCTGACTTTAAAGGAAACCGTCGAGTTATACGGCAACACCTCTCACGAGGTTGCCGTTCACGGACATAAACATCTTGCTCTTGCGGAGTTTTCTTCCGACGTTATGGCGAGAGATATAATCGTAAACAGGGAGCAACTCGAAAACGCATTCGGAAAACCGATAAACGGTATGGCTTACGCTATGGGCAGTTTTAACGACGAGGTCGTTGAGACGGCAAAAAAATGCGGTATAAAGTATGCTCGAACGGTCGATTCTACCGAAAACTTCGATTTGCCCGACGACTTTTTAAGATGGAACCCCACTTGTCATCATGCGAATGCGAAACTTTCCGAACTTACGGATAGATTTCTGAACTACGGCGGCGATTACGGTTTCGGCGTAGTTCCGAAACTCTTTTACCTCTGGGGACACAGTTACGAGTTCGACGACTGCAAAAATTGGGATATTATCGAAAATTTTGCGAAGAAAGTCGGCGGAAGAGACGACGTTTGGTATGCGACGAACGGGGAGATATGCGAGTATCTTACCGCTTTTAAATCTCTCGTAACTTCCGTGGACTTCAAACGTATTTACAACCCGACCGCTAAGACCGTATGGCTCGATATATACGGTTGCAAGTACGAGGTTAAATCGGGAGAAATTACGGAGACGAAAGGAATCTGAACATGGTTTGGATGTACATAGGGATAATAATGATAATGCGCGTCGTTCAGAGCGTGTTTTCGAAGAAATCCGCTGACAAAATGCCGCAGAATATGATCGGGTATTTAAAATATACCGCAGTGTATCAGGGCGTAGCCGCTTTATCCGCGGGCGTACTTCTCTTGGCTGAAATTATCGGCGGAAAAAGTCTGACGGGTATCGGCGAAACGACCCTGTACGCAGGGCTTTCGGGGGCGGCTCTTGCAATTTATTGTATGTGTACGATATATTGTCTCGAAACGGGAACGATGGTTTTAAATTCGGTATTTTCAACCGCGGGCTTACTTATTCCGACCGTTGCGAGCATATTCCTTTTCGGCGAAACCCTCGCATGGTATAAATGGCTTGCCGTCGCGATTTTTATGGTAGGCGCGTACTTGCTTATAGGAAATTCAAAACATATTTACGGAAAATTCAAACTTTCCACACTCGTTGTTTTACTACTTACGCTTACAACGAACGGTGTGACTATGTTGCTTCAAAAGTTATTCGGCGAACGGGTCGAAGGGGGAAGCGTATCGCTTTTTTCGTTCGCGACATTTGCGTCGGGCGTTTTATTCGTCCTTGTAATACTTGCGGTCGCATATGCGGCGTACCGTTTCGGCGGCAAAAATGAGACTGCCGAAAAATCGGGCGAAAACACGTTTACGATTTTCCCGAAAGAAAACGAAAGTCTGAAAATCGGCGGCGGATTGCTTATATACGGAGCGGTGCTGGGCATCGCTTTGTTTGTGATAAATCAACTTGCAACTATGTCCGCTCCGCTTATTTCGGCGGTTGCGTTGTTTGCTACGATAAACGGCGGAGCAACGGTTATATCGGCGATAGTCGGTTGGCTTATGTTTAACGAGAAGTCGGGCTATAAGTCGATTATCGGCATAACTTTAAGCGTCGGCTCGCTGATATTGCTTCAAGTTTAAGTAAAATACGGAGGAGTTTATGGAACTTACGATAGAAGAAAAACTGAAATTGCTCGTTGCGGAAAAGTCTTTTCAAACGACGGACCTCGGCGGGT
>CALGVF010000205.1 GCA_937920115.1 uncultured Clostridia bacterium | reverse complement strand
TTGTAAACGAAGTGAACAAATGACGAGAGAGGTCAAAATGAACAAAGATTAGAGGGTCGGTTTATGATAAGTTTACAGTCGTAGGGCGTTCCGAAAAACGAGCGTGATTTTAAAATAATATAATGAGAAAATTTTATTTATAGAAAACGCCGACGGCAATTTTGCCGTCGGCGTTAAATTTTTCTTTTTCACAATCCCGATTAAAAATCGGTTATTAGGGCTTCTGTTTGATTATTTCTTGCCGAAATATCTTTCCAAAAGACCTTTGAACGCTCTGCCGTGACGGGCTTCGTCGCGAGCCATTTCGTGTACCGTGTCGTGAATAGCGTCGAGGTTTAACTCTTTTGCTTTCTTAGCAAGTTCGGTCTTGCCCGCCGTCGCTCCGTTCTCCGCTTCGACTCTCATTTTAAGGTTCTTTTCGGTCGAATCGGTAACGACTTCGCCGAGCATTTCCGCAAACTTAGCCGCGTGTTCCGCCTCTTCGTAAGCCGCTTTTTCCCAATATAAACCGATTTCGGGATAGCCCTCTCTGAACGCAACCCTCGCCATTGCGAGATACATGCCGACTTCCGAACATTCGCCGTTGAAGTTCGCTCTGAGTCCCTCTACGATTTCCTCGGGTACGCCTTTCGCGATTCCTACCGCGTGTTCGGCAGCCCAATTCATGTCCTCGTCTTTAACTTCGACGAATTTCTCGCCGGGGGCGTGACATACGGGGCATTTGTCGGGACGAACGTCCGATTCGACTATCTGTCCGCATACCAAACATCTCCACTTTTTCATAATATTTACCTCTCTTTTTTGTTTTTTACGTCGCCGATATTTTCTGCGGCGTACTTTTTTCAATCGCCTTTATTGTAACGCAAAATATTGTTTTCGTCAAGTCGTTTGCTTTAAATTTTACCTAATTTTCGTTTTGCCGCGAGGAGCAGGGCGGCAGCCGCTACGATTATTCCCGATAGGAAAACGCTCGGCGTAAGCCCCGACGAACAACCCTTTCTCTTTACGTACACGGGTATGACGAATTCGTAGTCCTTTCCGTCCTCTTTGAAACGGATAATTCCGTTCACTTCGCCCTTTTTCGAGGTGTCGCATACAAGAGTCGCGTCGGTGATTTTCGTCGAAATACATATCCCGCTTTTATACAGGATTGTGAAAGTCATATCGGCAAGGGAAATATTCGTCGATTTTATAATCGCCACGAGTTCGTCCTCGCAGGTTATATCGACTATCTCGTCGTAAACTTCCACGTTTATTTCTTTCGTGATAACTTCGTCTCTGTAACCCGTAAGAGTAACGGTGACTACGCATTTGCCACGAATCACCGCCGCCGCGTAACCTTTTGAGTTGACGGTCGCAACGCTTTCGTCGCTCGTCTCGAAACTAAGCGTTCCCACGTTCGCGTTCTCAGGAATGACCGTAACGCCGAGGTTCGCTTCGTGAAGAAGCAGACATTTAACCGTTTCGCTTTCGATTTCTATATCTTCGTAGGGTATCGCTTTCGCCAACTTTCCGTCCGCGACCGCGATTTTTATATCGCCTTTAATTTTGACGACGGCAAGTTCTCCGTCGTCTCCGAAATTGCCGTAAATAAGCGAGTTTTCCGCAATTTCCAAATAGTCGCCGTCGCTTAACCCGTCGAATTTCAGTACGACCTTTCCGCCGAGAATTTCCGCCGACTTCAACGCCGCCGAGCCATAAGTAAAACTCTTTCGTATGAGTTCCAAAGTCTCGGCAGAATATTTGCCGTCCTCGCCGAGGTCTTTATCGGAGGTCAGAGTTAAGGCGTTTTCGCCGTATTCGACTGCGATTTCCTCCTCAACCACCTCGGAATATACCGAAATATCGACCGTACAGGTCGCTTTGCCCGACGTAAAGATTATCGAGCCTTTTCCCTCGCTTACAGCCGTTACGGTTTCGCCGTCAAACGTGAAATATTCGCCTTCTACTTTATAAGTTATTTCCTCGTCGGAGTTTTCGGGTTCCGCTTTTACCGTCAAAGCCGTTTTGTCGCCCGCCCTCATTACGATTTTCTTTTCGGTTGCCGTAAGGCTTTTTGTGCGAATTATCCCGCTGTCGGGTTTGATTACCGTCACGTTCAATCGGAGTTCCAACCCGTAAAATTTGATTTTTATCGACTTGGTTCCGAGAGTCGCAAGGCTCGTATCGCCTTCGATATTTTCTGCCGTAATGCCTACGTAGCGTTTTTCGCTTCCGTCAAATACGAAAACTTTTAAAGTGTCGAGCAGGGTAAGCGAGTCGCTTCTATAAGCGGTAATATTTCCGTTTTCTTCGTCGTCAACTCCGAGTTTATCCGTCTCAGCGTTCGGCATAACCGATATGTTTTTCTCGGCGACGATTCCGAATACTTCCGCTGTTATCGTAGCGTATCCGTACCCCGTCGCTTCAAATTCGGTTTGCGATTTAATTTTTGCCACGCTCTCGTCGTTTGACGTAAGAGTAGCGGAGAAGTCGTAACTTTTTTCGGACGGAACGGTCGTAATAGTAATTTCATTCGTCGAACCTATTGAAAATACGTTAAAATTCTCTTTAAGACCGATATTTACTTCGTTTATCGTCGGGAAGAATTCAGCGGTGTTCGTCCATACGCCCTCAAAACTTTCGGGCTTCGGCTTATAGACAATATCGTTGCAAAGGGTTTTGCCCGACTCCGAAACGGCGAAGCCCTTTTTGAAAATTATTTCGACTTTCGGCAAAATATCTTCCGAAGTCGCCGCGGTAATGCCGTCTGCTTTGAAACTGATACATCTTTTCCCGTCATTTACGGTAATATCCGAGTAAGCCGTCTCGATTCCGTCAGTTTTCAGTATGAGATTTTTGGTTTTAAAAAATTCGGCGTCAGAGTTAAAGTCGTCCGTTTTTATTCTGAATTCGCCGTCGTTGTCCGAGACGAAGCCCACGCTCACGATTTTAAGAGTATCGTTCGTATCGCTCACGTTAGTTTCGGCGTTCGCCGCAAAGTTGCGGTTATTCGTCGATAATAACGTCGAAGATAGAAGGCAAATCGCGATGGCGAAAGCGAGCAGAAATTTAAGCGATTTTAGAGATTTAAAAGGAAAATTTTCCGTTTTCACCGAGTTTTTCATTTTAATATCCGTTTTCATATTTATATGATAGCACAAAGTCGAAGCAAATTCCACCGTTTAGCGGAAATTTTACGATTTTTTCTTATTCGCCTAGCCGATAATTCTATGTTGCGGGGTTGTTATTGCGTTTTTTTGCCGACGAGCGTTATGCCGCGAAGAGGCGAGTATTCGTCCGTTCCTAATATTCGTCGCTCTAATAGTTTGTCTTTACGGTATACCTCTATAAATCCCACACTTTTTATGCCGTATTTCGGTATTACCATCGCCTTTTTTTCGCCGTCTTCGAGTTCTTCGGTGTAGACTATTTCTTCCGAAAGCGGCTCTATAAGTTGATTAACAAGCGAAATTCGCTCGTATCGGTAACGATTTTCTTCTCCGTACATTCTTACCGTGATTTTGTTTCCGTCGGCATAGGTCACTATATATACGGGCGACGAGGTGTCGTTCGTAAATCGCAGGTCGGCGTAGCCGTAACTTACCATGGCGTCGAACGACGGCTCTACGTAAGAGACGGCGAGACTGTGGCGATGCCTTTCGGTAACGCTTAGTCCCGAGAGCAGAGCACAGTTGTATACGGTTGACGAAACCTGACATACGCCGCCGCCCACGCCCTCGACAAACTTGCCGTTTTCTATCACTTTCGCGGTCGTGAACCCTCTTTCTTCCGTGCGTTTTCCTATCGCTTCGTTGAACGAAAATTCCGCCCCCGCGTCGAGTTCGTAAAAGGAAATAAACGACGAGGCGAGTTTTACGTTCGACTTCCGCTTTTGTTGAGACGAAGCGTAAGAGGTTGAAAATTCGCCCCGCTTTTTAGTCGTTTCCCGCAGTTCTTTTTCCGTCACTTTCGGCAAAACTTCGACGAACTCGTCGGCTGAAATGTTAGTCGTTTTCTCTCTTAACGCCTTTTCGATTTTCTTTAAAAGAGCCGTTTTATCGACTCCGAGACCGACTTTTTCGCTTTTATAGACAAACGGGAACTCCCTTTCGGGGAAGCACTCGAAGTCAGCGTTCACGGCGGGGGTTAAGGTGTCGTAGTATATTTCGTCTGCGACTTCTTCGGCGTTTTTAAGGTAGAGTTTGCCTTCCGAATAGTCTATCTCGGGGTAGCGGAATTCGTAAGTTTTTCCCGTTACCGTGACGGAAAGACAAAAGTCCGTTCGTTCGAGAATTTTCGCCGTCGCCTTTTCGCCGCAAAAGTTCGCAGTACTAAAAATAATACCCGCCGCGAGTATCGCAACGGGTATATGTTTTCTTTTGATACTCTTCATACGAAAAGTATGTCCGATTTTGCCGAAATTATATCAGAGAGTAAAACTGATAAGTTGCAAACGAGTCAATGCCGACGACGGAACGGGTATTTTTTCGAGTACGTCGCCGTCAACAAAGCCGTTTTCGCCGAGAGTTGCCTTGCGTACGGTTACGTCGCCCTTTATGCTCGCCGTCAACAAATCGTTGCCGTTGTCGCCCGCTACGCCCGTCGGAATCGTCACGAACTGCAATACGGAAATTGCTTTGATTGTCAACGGCTGGTCTCCGCCGACGTCTATCTGTTGAATCATCGAACAGACTAGAAGGGGTCTATTACATTCTATCGAGAAGTATTCTTCGCCGAATTGATACACGGTCTTTACCGAAACAACGTTGCCGTTTACGATTTTATAGTGGGTAGTAATCGGTTTAGCCGCTTCTTCGGTCGAGTCGTCCTCCGAGCCGTCGGTTTCGGCGGTTTCGTGGGTATAATCTGCTTCTTTCGACTCATTGTCTCCGAGGTCGGTAGCGTTTTTCAGTTCGTCGATTTTATCGGCGTAATCGTCGGATACCGTTTCGGTCGAGGGCGTAAGGGTTATCGTTCCCGAGATCAATGCGGTTTGAATATTCTTTTCGGGGTAGAGAATTTTGGCTATTGTCGTAACGTTAAGGTTTGCAACCGTTACCGCAACGCTCTTGATTTTGCCGTCTTTATCGCTTACGATTTTAACGGAAAGACTTTCTTTTATTTTGTCGATAAAATCGTTGACGGATTTTTTTATATCATTCGCAGATTTCCCGTCTTTTGTCGCGAATAACTCGTAAACGCTCTTCGTCGCGAGGTCGTTCACGATGGA
The DNA here is from genome assembly GCA_937920115.1 of uncultured Clostridia bacterium. Lineage (GTDB taxonomy): Bacteria > Bacillota > Clostridia > Christensenellales > Borkfalkiaceae > UBA10281. The sequence goes on along the minus strand of CALGVF010000205.1, from coordinate 8,138 downwards.
AGTTATCTGCTGTTTTTCCTCGTCGGAAAGTCCGAGATCGGGACTACTTATAGTGGATAAAATAGCCTGCGATAAGGTTTGGAAAGTTTTTTCGCCGATTAAATCGTCGATAAATTCTTTGCCCGAGTACGCGGCGAGATTTGCGTTCAATCTCTTAATAGCGTCGTAGTCGAGAGTAAATACTACTTCGTTTGTTTTTTCTTCCGCAGAGAAGAAATATTTAGATAAGTTGTAAAGCACTTTGTTCTTATTTGTACCTAATTGACCGAGTGCGAGGTCTATGTATTGCGTGATTTGGTCGGGGTCGAAGTTCTGTTGATTGTCTCCCGTTTGATTGTCTCCCGCATTCGCTTTAATAAGTTCCTCGATAAAACTCTTGTCAAGTCTTACGTTCGTCACCGTACCGTCTTTATCTACGGCGGCTCTTGCGAGCGTGTCGTTTACGAGAAGAGAAGCCGTGAGATTTGCAAGTCCTTCCGCTTTGATTCCGATATTCGCGAAATACTCTTTGTCAGTGGCGGTCGCTCCCACAATGCCGTTTTCGATAGCGATATTTTTAACGAGCATCTCGGGCGAAATAATTTCGCCGTTTTCGTCGAGCGTTCCTAAAAGAAGGTTTGCGATTATATTCTGCCCCGAAACGTTCACCGTTTTAAGGGTAGTGAAATCTATTGCGTTTGCGTAGAAATTCGGGTGAGCGGGGTCTTCGCCTTTGCAGTTCTGACAGAAACCCGCAACGTAATTATGACCTTTGGCGGGGATAGTCGTCACCTCGTTTGAAAGTTTTTTTCCGCAGTCTTTGCAGGTGAGGTAGCCTCTTCCGTCCGTCGTACAGGTAGCGGAAATATCGGGTTTAACGTATGTAACTTTATGTTCGCACGTATCGGAACCGCCCGAGCCATCCGAGCCGCTTGTCGTACCGCCTCCGCACGCGGCGAAAATCGCGAGCGAAAGAGTTAAAAGAGCGGACAAAACAAAAATGAGAATAGATTTTGTTTTCTTCATGTTTTTACTCCTTTTCAGCCGAAGTTCACTATCGGCATTTCCGACTTAATTATATCAAAGACCCGACGTATTTGTCAATAGCAAAAAATAAAAAATCCCGAGACAAAACGGTGAATGTTCGGGATTTTATATTTATTATTATTTCAAAGTTACGTTTATGTGCATTTTTTTGCCTTTGTGAAGAATAAACGTTCCTTTTTCTACTATTTCCGCAGGTAACGCCATATCGTCTAAGGTCGCCTTTCTGTCGTCTATACTTACGCCGCCGCCTTCGATAAGTCTCCTCGCTTCGCCTTTCGACTTCGCCGCCCCGACTCCTACGAGTATATCCAAAAGTCCGTCCGTCTTGCTCGCTTCATAAGAGGGCATATCTTCCGCGTTGCCGCCGAACGCCGCTTTCGCCTGCTTCCTCGCTTCTTCCGCTTTCTCTTCGCCGTGTACGAGTTTCGTCACTTCATACGCAAGTCTCTCTTTCGCCGCGTTCATTCTCTCGTCGTTGTATTTCGTAAGTTCGGCGATTTCGTCCATATCCATAAACGTGAGAAGTCGCATACATTCCGCGACCTTGCAGTCTTCCACGTTTCTGAAATACTGATAGAAATCGTATACCGAACACTTGTTTTCGTCGAGCCACAACGCGCCCTTCTGAGTTTTACCCATCTTCTTGCCCTCGCTGTTCAAAAGCAGAGTACAGGTGAGACAGAACGCGTCTTTTTGCTCCTTTCTTCTTATGAGGTCGACGCCCGCGAGCATATTCGACCATTGGTCGTCGCCGCCCACTTCGAGCGAACAGCCGTATTTCTGATTGAGGTACAAGAAGTCGTAACCCTGCATCAGCATATAGTTGAACTCGAAGAAGGTCAAGCCCTTTTCCATTCTCTGTTTGAAACATTCGGCGGTGAGCATCTTGTTTACCGAGAAGTACACGCCTATGTCTCTCAAAAATTCTATATAATTAAGGTTTAAAAGCCAATCCGCGTTGTTGGCGATAATCGCTCCTTTGTCCCCGTCGAAGTCGATAAACCGCGACATCTGCTTTTTGAAACAGGCGATATTGTGGTCGATCGTCTCCCTCGTCATCATCTGTCTCATGTCCGACCTTCCCGACGGGTCGCCTATCATTCCCGTGCCGCCGCCGAACAAAGCGATCGGGCGGTGTCCGTAGCGTTGCATCCACGCCATCGCCATTATGGGAATATAGTGTCCGATATGAAGACTGTCCGCAGTCGGGTCGAAACCGACGTAGAATGTAAGACTTTCGTTTTCGAGTTTTTTACGGAGTTCTTCGCCGTAAACCGTTTGTTTGATAAAGCCGCGTTCTTCGAGAACGTCCATTACGTTTTTCACTTTTACACCTCTTTGCCGAAGAAAATAAACACTCTCTCGGCTGACAACTTATATATTAGCAGTTTTCATTGTTAAAATCAAGCGAAAAAACGACTGCTTCGGTTATTTCGTTTACTTTTTCGTTCGCTTTTGGTACAATGGTCTTGCATAAAACGCATAAGGAGCAGTATATGAAAATAATATGCGAAGACGAAAAACTCGTCAAGGGCTTTGAATATTTTACAAAGCGTTTTACTTTGCTTGAAGAAAAGACCGTCAGGGCGACGAAAGCCGAGAACGGAAAAACCTCTGCGGAACTTCTGAAAGACGGCAGTATCGAAGTCCGCTATGCGGACAGATTGTCCTTCTTCCGTTCGGTATTCGATTTGGCGGTAACGGGCAAAACCGTCGATATGGCTTACGGCTTTAAAAACCTCGGAATAATGCTCGACTGCGCGAGAAACGGCGTGCCGACCGTCGAGTTTCTGAAAGATTATATTTTATCCGCGGTCGCTTCGGGTTATACCTATCTCGGACTTTACGTCGAGGATTGTCTCGAAGTCGAGGATGAACCGAAATTCGGATATATGAGGGGCAGATATACGGAAAAGGAAGTCAAGGAGATAGTAGCGTACGCCGACCTCTTCGGTTTCGAGGTCGTTCCGTTTGTTCAGACTCTCGCTCACCTCGAAGGGCTTTTCCGCCACTACGACCCGTACGTTCGTTACGCAAAAGACTGTTGCGATATTCTTTTAATGGACGAACCGTTCGTTTATCAACTTATAGACCGACTTTTCGCTACTATTGAGAGAACTTTCGGCAAGGGCAGAATAAGCATAGGTATGGACGAGGCGTTCTTAATGACCTTCGGTAAATACCGTACTTTACACGCCGACTACGACAGAGCGGAAGTATTCTCCCGCCATGCGGCGAAGGTCTGCGAACTCGCGGAGAAACACGGACTTATCCCCGAAGCGTGGGCGGATATGTTCGTATATCATAAGGATAAAGTTTCGTTGCCCGAGAATTTATATTTAAGGGTATGGGACTATTACCACACGGATGAAGAGACCTATATAAACAAAATGGAAGAGGCGAAGAAACTCACGGATAAGATAAAGTTTGCTTCGGGGGCGTCGAAGTGGTACGGCTTCGCGCCGCATAACGAGTATTCCATGAAGACGATTATGCCGTCGATAGAGGCTTCTAAGGGCAGAACGGACGACTTTCTTCTGACTCTTTGGGGCGACGACGGTTCGGAATGTTCGCATAACGCCGTGTGGTATTCGCTCATAAAGGCGGCGAACGCGATATACGGCGGTGAGTTTGATAAAAATTCTCTCGATAAAATCGCGGAAACGTTATTCGGGTACAATATGGAGGAACTTCTCGCTTTCGATTTGCCGAACAACGTATTCGACGAAAAGCCCGAAAAGATAGTGAACCCGTCGAAGTATCTCTTCTACGAGGACGTGTTTACGGGCAACGCCGATTTCACGGCTTCGGAGGGGTTTGTTCCGTATTTCGCGAAGAATAAGAAAACGCTCGAAAGACTTGCGAAAAACGGCGGCAGATTAAAGGATATTTACGCGGAATACGCCATGCTTTGCGGAGTGCTTGAAAAGAAGTGCGGAATGAGAAACCGTCTGAGACTTGCGTACAAGAACGAGGATAAAAAAGAACTCGTAAAACTTGCGAAAGAACTGAAAGCGATAGCCGTTTTGGTCGAAAAGTTCGAGAGTACGTATTTAAACAGATGGCTTAGCGACAATAAACCGTTCGGCTTGGAGATAATTCAGATAAGAATGGGCGGACTTATAAACAGACTTAATTTCTGTTCGGAAAGGGTCGAAGCGTTTGCGGGCGGAAAAATCAGGCGAATCGAAGAACTCGAACAGGAAGATTTATCGCCGACTTTGAGGGGCGACAACTACACGGACGCGAGACTGTTTAACAGTTACGAGCAGAACGTAAGTTACTGCGTTATGAGTCATAAATTCTACGGCTGATAAAAATTAAAATTTAAAATGAAAGTATAAAAACCTCTTTTTCGGTCAATGATTGTTGTCACAGGCTGACGCCGAACAATCTTGAATCGGAAAAGAGGTTTTTTATGAAAAAATTTTGCATAACTTTGGAATTACTAATCATAATACTTGTGGCAATAGCGTGCGGCTCGGGAAGCGGAAATTCTAACGAAAACGCCTATCTGAGAATTCACGTCCGCGCTAATTCCGACGAATTGGCCGATCAGAACGTGAAATATATCGTCAAGGACGAATTGGTCGAATTTTTAACTCCTTACCTCGCGAATTGCCGTTCTAAAAACGAAGCCGCAAAAGTAATAACCGACTTGAAAAGTAAAACAGAAGATAAAATCAATCAAACTTTAAGGAAAAACGGTTTTAATTATTCTTCAAAAGTAATAATAAGAAACGAAAAATTCCCTACGAGAGTTTACGGAGACTTAACTTTGGAAAGCGGCTATTACGATGCGGTTATCGTTGAACTCGGAAAAGCGGAAGGGGCGAATTGGTGGTGCGTCGTCTATCCGCCGCTCTGTTTTTCTTCGGGCGAAAATATCGAATATCGCTCGAAAATCGCAGACATAATCGCCGAATGGAAATCGAAAACGAAAAACGGTCGCTAACTCTGCGCCCCGCGGCGGAAAATCCGACCGAACTCCTTTTCGATTAAATCCGGTAAGAGAATTCAAGAAAAGGAGTTGTGCAAAAATGAACAAAAAATTGATGAAACTTGCTTTTTTTGCCGTCATTCTCGCCCTCGTTTGTACTTTCTCAGCAATAGTCATTCAGAAGAACGCAAACGACGCGGTAATTTCGAGAATAGAAACGATCGAAACGCTGACCTTAAAACAAGGTTCTACGGGTTCGACCGTCAAGCAAATTCAGCAAAAACTTAAAAATTGGGGATATTATAACGGCGCGGTAGACGGAATTTTCGGTTCGGGTACCAAGAAAGCCGTAATAAGATTCCAACAGAAAAACAAACTCACAGCCGACGGCATAGTCGGTACGAAAACTTTGCAGGCGTTAGGCATTTACGTCGGAAGCGTTAAGCAGAATACCACCTCCGCTTATTCGAGTTCGGACACCAACTTGCTTGCAAGACTTATCTACGCGGAAGCGAGAGGCGAGACCTACGCGGGTCAGGTCGCCGTGGGGGCGGTAGTTTTGAATAGGGTTAAAAATCCCTCGTTCCCGAACACTATTTCGGGCGTAATCTATCAGCCTTATGCGTTCACCTGCGTGAGCGACGGGCAGATAAACATGACGCCCGACAAGACGGCTCTTTCCGCGGCGAAAGACGCAATGAACGGTTGGGACCCCTCTTACGGGAGTCTTTACTACTACAATCCCGCGGTCGCTACGAGTAAATGGATATTTTCGAGAAAGACCGTGGTAACTATCGGGGGACACGTTTTCGCGTTGTAATAAGGAGGGAATATGGAAGAAAATAAAGATTTCGTAACCGAGAACAGCGCGTTTGAAAAAGTAGAAAACGCGGGCAAAAAGACAGCCGATAAGCCGCTAAACGATACTCGCGAAAAGAAGAGTACCGTTAAAAAATCTACGGCGAAGAACGGCAAGAACGAAAAAAAGAACAAAGAAACAAAGAAAACTCCGAAAGAAAAACGCGAAGAAAAGGCTAAGGCGAAACTTGCGGCGAAAGAAGAAAAAGCAAAACGCAAAGCCGAAAAGAAGAAGAAAGCCGCTCAGATGAAGAAGGCGAAAGCGCTAGCGAAAAAGAAGAAATACGAAAGTCTCAAAGAAATGAAAATCGCCAAAAAGGAAGAGAGACTCGCTAAAAAGCAGGCTCTTAAAAACGAAAGCAAGGAAGAAAGACAAAAACGCCTTGCCGCCGAAAAACAGGCGAAATTGAAAATCAAAGCCGAAAAGGCGAACAAGAAAGCCGAACTCAGAAAGGCGAAAGCCGAGAGAAAGGCCGAAATGAAGAGACAGAAAGAAGAAAACAAGCATCAGAGAGAAGTCAAGAAAGCCGAAATGAAAGAACGCAGAGGCAAAGACAGAAGGTCGAGAGGCGTGGGCGGTTGGCTCGCGGCGGTTATCTCGCTCGGCTGTTCGGTACTCGTTTTAGGCTCGGTACTCGCCCTGTCGCTCTTTACCGATTATATCGATTTCGCAAAGAACAAAGACACCACGGCGAACGCCGAAAGGGCTTATTACGACCTCGTCGGCTACGTCGACAATATGGAAACGAATATGTCCAAACTGTTCGTTTCTACCGATGCCGAAAGTCAGCAGAGAATACTCGGAGACCTTATGGTACAGAGCAATCTCGCCGATTCTTCGCTCGCCGCTCTTCCTATAACGGACGAGTCGAAATACTATACTTCCAAGTATATAAATCAGGTCGGCGACTATGCGAAATACCTCAATAATCGACTTATAGACGAGGAAACGCTCACTAATGACGATTTAGACAGGCTTACCGAACTCTATAATATCAACGTCGATTTAAAGACGGCTCTTATGACTCTTACGAGCAAGATAAACGAAAACTACGACTTTAAACTGCTCAAAGAGAACAATTCGAGCGACCTTATAATATCGCAGTTCAACGAACTCGAAAAGGGCGCGGTCGATTATCCCGAAATGATTTACGACGGGGCGTTCTCGGACGGCGTGAACGACAAGAAGGTCAAAGGAATCGACGGAGAAGAAGTCGACGAAATTCAGGTAAAGGAAAAATTCGCGGAGATTTTCGCAGACTACGAAATCGAAGTCGCGAATGTCACGGGAATGACCGAAAACAGCAATATTACCTGCTATAACGTGGACGCGATGTATAGTGGCGGAGAGATATTCGCTCAGTTTTCGAGAAAAGGCGGAAAACTCGTTACTTTCAACGCTTACAGAGAGTGTAAAGAGGTAAAACTTTCCGAGGACGAATGCGTTGAAGCCGCAGGAAAATTCCTTGAAAACTTAGGTTTTGACGGTATGAAATGCGTGTGGAAGTACTCGTCTAACGGTACGGAGCATCTGAATTTCGCTTATACGGAAGACGGAGTGATTATGTATCCCGACCTCGTTAAGGTAAACGTTTGTATGGAAACGGGTAAAATAACGGGTATGGACGCTGATAATTACTATATCAATCATACCGAAAGGGTACTCGGAAAGGCGAAGTTCACGCTCGGCGACGCGTTCGACAAGGTGAGCGAGAAACTCGACGTCAGTGAAGAAAGAGTGGCGGTAATACCGCTCGGAAACGGCAACGAAACGCTCGCTTACGAGTTTATAGGAACTTACAACGATTCGACTTATTATATTTATCTCGACGCGGACACGTTAAAGGAAGTCGAGATATACAAAGTGGTTATAACGGAAGAGGGAACTCTTTTAATATAATCGACTGTTAGAAGAAAAAAGGCTTGCGAAAAAATCGCAGGTCTTTTTTGCGTCGACGAAAACCATGCGATATCCGCACGGCTTAAAACCCGTCGGAAGGGGGCGATATAAATGGGAATTTTTTTCTTTATACAATTTTAATACCTTTTGCGAGAATCCTAATGCTATCTTTATAAAAAAAATGATATTATGATACCGATAATCGGAATCGAGGTTTTTGTATGGGAATACTAAAAAGAAAACTATCGTCCTTTCAGATAATATTATTAGGATTCGCGGGAGTTGTTTTGCTAGGTGCATTTTTATTGACCTTGCCGATTTCTTCAAAAACTCACGAATGGACATCTTTTATCGACGCTCTTTTTACTTCGACGTCCGCCGTATGCGTAACGGGACTTATCGTATTCGATACGG
>CALGVF010000204.1 GCA_937920115.1 uncultured Clostridia bacterium | reverse complement strand
CCCCTTTGGGGAAAGTGGCTTGACGGAATGAAATGGAAGTCAAGACGATAGAGGTCAACAACGAGAATTATAAATATGCTTGCAATTATTTTAATGCAAGCCCTCTCTCGTCTTTTACTCGCTTTGCTCGTAAAATCCACTCTCCCCACAGGGGAAAGCAAGTGAAAAAGTTGTTTTTATAGAGGAAAAAGACTGCATTTTATTTTTTCAGATGGATTTGCAGTCTTTATTTTTTGTTGTTTTTGCAGTCCATTTTTGTATGCAAATTATCGGAAGCGACTTATTGTTCGGAATACCGCAGGCGGCGACGGCAGAAGTATTTTTACACATTTTATACTTTTTGCGGCATATATTAAACTGAGAGCGTTTAAGGAGGTTTAATATGTCGTTCTTTACAAACAACGCATCTGACAGATGCCCCGGCAGAATAAACGGCAATCCTGTAAACGGACTGTGTGAAAAAGTATGCGTAGAGGCTCAGAAAGTGTTTGATGCCTGTATAAGGCAGACGCAGGAAGAGGGGATAACTCTCTCGCTTACGAATTTCAACCCTGCAAATCCCACGTATCCGCTTACGTTTTTAAGCGCGAGAAGCATAGGTAACGAGGGCGTTTTGACGAACGTTACGGTAGACCGTCTTCCCGACAGAGAGCGTTTCGGCCGCGTGCAGGCAACAGTTACCGTTCCTATGGAAGTCGTTTACACCGACGCCAACGGAGTACAGGGAACAGCGACTTCGTCCGTCTCGTTCGATACGGATATAGTTATGTACATACCCGAACCGTCGATTATTCCTTACAGAATAAACTCGGTAGTGTCGATAGTCGCTCCCGACGGCGTATATACCGACACGGCGACGTTTACGGTTTCGTGCTGCGTGACGATAATAATGAAAGTCGTTATGACGGTCGAACTTTTAGTTCCGTCTTACGGTTATGCGACCATACCGCCCTGTCAGGAATACACGCAGGAAGTATGTTCGGGATTTTTCGACTTGCCGATATATCCCGGAAACGGTTAAACGAAATAAAAAGTCGTTACGCCCGTCCGAAATTTTCGGACGGGCGTACTTTTACGCTGTAAAAAACTTGTAAAAAACGCCGAAATATGATAAAATAACAAAGGATAAAGACTATCGGGAGTAAATTGTGAGATTTTTTGCCATAAGCGACCTTCATATTTGCAGCGCGGGTACGAAACCTATGGATATATTCGGTTCGAGATGGGAGAACTATCTCGAAAAGATTTTCGCCGATTGGAACGAAAAGGTGACGGACGACGACGTTGTTTTAATGAGCGGCGATATGAGTTGGGCGATGGACCTTCCCGAGGCTCTCGTCGATTTATCGATTTTATACCCGCTTAAAGGCAAGAAAGTTATCATAAGGGGCAATCACGACTATTGGTGGAAGAGCATATCGAAAATACGAAACTCTCTTCCCGAGGGCTTCTACGCCTTGCAGAACGACTGCGTTAAATTCGGCAATACGATAATATGCGGGTCGAGGGGGTGGTGCGTCGAAGGTTCTCCCGACTTTAAAGAACAGGACAGAAAAATTTATCTTCGGGAGACCGAGAGGTTTAAACTCGCGTTAAACGCCGCCGAGGCGGTAAGAGAAGAGGGTGACGAGATAATCTGTCTCATTCATTATCCCCCTTTTAACGCGAAACGCGAAAACTCGCTTTTTACCGATTTATTCGAGGCTCACGGCGTGAAAAAAGTAGTTTACGGACACCTTCACGGCAAAGATTCGAGAACAGATTTGAAAATAGTTAAAAACGGGGTGGAGTACTATCTCACTTCGTGCGATCAACTCAACAATAAGTTGACGATTATCAAGGAATAGAACGATGGAACAGCAGGAAACGAAAAGCGAAAACAAGATTTGGAAAATCGTAAAAAAATTCGCCGACAGGTGGTTTATCAAAGCCTTTTCGGGCATGGCTCAGGGGCTTTTCTGCACCCTTATCGCAGGTACTATTCTCGCTCAGATTGCGGGTTGGATAGGCGATAACGCGTTCGGAAAAATCGTAAATACCATAGCGAGCGTCGCGAAAACTTCTATGGGCTTCGGAATAGGCGTCGGAATCGCTCATTCGTTGGGGGCGAAAAAACTGACTATGTTTTCAGCCGCCGTCGCAGGTTTTGTCGGGGCGTTCGCAGATAAGATAATGGGCGGCAGCCTGTCGGTTACGATCGGTATGCCGGGCAACCCCATAGGGTCTTACGTGGTTTCTCTTTTATGCGTCGAAATCGTATCGCTTTACGAAGGGAAGACGAAGTTCGATATTTTAATCGTGCCGCTCGGAACTCTCGTTTTGTGTCTCGGCGGAATATACGTCGCTTATCCGTTTATATGGCTTATAGTCAAACTCGGACAGTTAATCGAAAAAGCGACTTCTATAACCCCGTTCTTTATGGGTATAATCATAGCGGTTGTAATGGGCGTATTGCTCACGATGCCGACTTCTTCGGCGGCAATATGGCTTTCTTTCGCCCTCGGAAACGACAGCGAAGCGATGCTTATAGCGGGCGGGGCGGCGGTAGTCGGCTGTTCGTGCCACATGATAGGTTTTGCCGTCGCTTCGTTCAGAGAAAACGGCGTTTCGGGGCTTATATCGCAGGGTCTCGGCACGAGTATGTTGCAGATACCGAACATAATGAGAAAGCCCGTAATTATGCTTCCCGAAATACTCGCGAGTGCGATTTTGGGTCCCGTATCGACCTGCCTTTTTAAACTCAAATGCAACGCTTCGGGCGGAGGAATGGGAACGAGCGGACTCGTCGGCGTATTCGGAACGATAGAGGCGAGTGCGGGTATGAATACCGTAACTCTCGTATTCGGCATAATTCTGTTGCTCTTCGTGTTGCCTGCGGCTCTGTCTTTCGGCTTTTCCGAACTTTTCAGAAAACTCGGTTGGATAAAATACGGCGACCAAAAACTCGACTGAAATCATTATTTCAAAATTCCTCTCATAAGATTTTATGAGAGGTTTTTTTATGGAAAAAGTGCAACCGGTATTCGAGATAGAGTATAAAAAGTCCTTTTCGGCAAACGGAATATGCGACGTTCTTTCGTTCAACGAACGGGAGATGAGGCTCGCCATAGTTGAGGGCGGGAGAATGGTTATAACGGGCGAGTCGCTGAAAATCGTCGGTTTCAACAAACAGAGCGGAGAATTTAAACTCGTCGGCATAGTGTCGGGCGTGAAATTTTTGTCCGCTGCGGTCTCTCCTTTAAAGAGGTTATTTAAGTAATGTTCGTCTCTTCGGGGCAGTTCGTTTACTTTTCGGAATGTCTGTTCATAGGCGTTGTCTTGGGCGTGATATACCTCGTTTTTGAACTTATAGGGGGACTTATCGGCGTTTCGACGATAAAAACGATACTCGACGTCTGCTTTATCGTTCCGTGTTTTTTAGTTTATAGGTTTTTAGCCATGAAACTCTGTTTTCCCGATTTCAGACCGTACATGGCGGTCGGCGTAATAATCGGTTTTACGCTCGAAAACGCGAGTTTTAATAAAATGCTTGCAAAATTCCTCCTATTAGTGTATAATAAATGTATAACTAAGATAAAGACACTCATACGGAGCAGAAGAAATGACCGAAGAAAAAAAAGCGAGGCTCGTCGCCGCAGGCACGGCAATGTCGGTAATAGTATTAGTCGTACTTTTAACGATAATGATATTTCAACTCGTAACGATGTCGGCGAAAAACCGCGAAATACGCGAGTTGCAAAATCAGATGCGACAGTTGGAAGCCGAAATAGAAAAAGGCAACGAAGACGCAGATTTGTGGCTTCAGGAATGGAAGATAAAGGAACGCGCCCGTCAGATAGGGTACGAGTTTAAGGATAAAAACGATGACTGACGCCGACGAAAAAGTCTACGGCGTATTCGACGTCGGGTCTAATTCCGTTCGCTGTCTCGTTTTAAAGGGCGAAAAAACTCTTTATCGGGGACTTGTGACTACAAGGCTCGGCGAAGGACTTGCTACAAGCGGAAGAATAAGCGAGGAAGCGAAAGAGCGGACGATTAAAGGTTCCTGCTCGCTGCTCGGCGAGGCTCTTCGGTTTTCTCCCGATAAAATATTCGCGTTCGCCACGGAAGCAGTCAGAAGCGCGGAAAACGGCGAGGAGTTTGCAAAAGCGTTCAAAGATACGCTCGGCGTTCCGCTCGACGTCATATCGGGCGATAAAGAGGGCGAAATAGGGCTTCTCGGGGCTCTCGGCGGCAAGGACGGCGGCATAATCGACATAGGCGGGGCAAGCGCAGAGATAACCGCTTGCAAAAACCGAAAAATAATATATTCTCATTCTCTCCCGCTCGGGGCGGTAAGGCTTAAAGATTTGTGCGGCGAGAACGAGAGTAAACTCAAAGAAGTTATCGACGGCAGAATAGACGAATACGGAAAAATACCCGTAACGATTTATTACGCGATAGGCGGCACGGCGACTTCGCTCGCGGCGGTCTGCTTAGGTCTGAAAAAGTACGATGGCGACAAGGTGAACGGCAGCGAATTTACTTACGAAACCGTTTGCAAGGCGTATGAGACGATTAAAAATTCGTCAGTTAAGGACAGAGTCGAAAAGTTGAATATCACGCCGAAGAGAGCGGAAATAATCGTCGGCGGCGTATATCTGCTTAAACGCATAGCGGAAAGGATACCGCTTGAAAGGATAATCGTAAGCGAAAACGACAATATGCTCGGTTACATAATGAAAAACGTGTACGGCAAGTCGCTTGATTGAGAGGATAAAATGGGAGAAAC
>CALGVF010000203.1 GCA_937920115.1 uncultured Clostridia bacterium | reverse complement strand
CTCTCCCCAAAGGGGAAAGCAAGTAAAAAAGAAGCTTTTTATATTAGACAAAGACTGCGTTTCTATCTTTTTTTGATAGATTTTGCAGTCTTTGTTTATTTTGTTGTTTTTTTACAGCACCTTTATATTATATCGATAAATTATAAAAACTTTTTAAGTCTTTCTTCGTAGTCCTCTTCCAAAGCCGTCAATTCTTTCGCAAATTCCAAAGTTTTTTCGGACAGTTCCGCTCCCGAACCGTTCAAAAGTTCGTGTAGTTCTGTAATACCCATAACCGTGCCTTTAATCATAAGTTCTGCGATTTTCGAGGTCGAGTTATCCATAAGCGTGTTCATTTTCACCGAAGTGAAAAGCATCGCTTTTTTTAGCGGGTTAATATCTTTTGTTTCGGTCGAGGTTTCTTTCATAAATTGCGAAAGTTTGCCGATATACTTTTCATATCCGTCGTACTGTTCGCCGAGTTCGGTTTTTAACGGTTCGTCCGTCGCCTCGGTAATAATGTCCGAAATGGACTGCAAGGCGATATGAGCGTTTTTATAAAGGGATACAAGGACTTCCTTGTCTAAATTCTGTTTTTCCATAATAATATACTCCTGTTAACCGCATCGTTTAAAAAGGTTTGGAACGCGGCAAAAATAGTATGTTTTCTTTGAAAAAAATAATGCAAAACGTTTGACAAAAAAGTTGCGGTAGTCTATAATAGAAAGGAACCGCTCGGAAAGGGTAAAAGTCGCGTATGAAAACGTGCCCCGATAATAATTTTCCGGCGAGATTAGACAGGAGGTCTATTTTTCAATGTACGCAATCATCGAAAACGGAAGCAAGCAGTACAAAGCGGCAGTCGGCGACGTTATCAATTTTGAGAAACTCGACGCTAAGGTCGGCGACAAAGTAGAATTCGGCGTTTTGCTTGTTTCGGATGAAAACGGAATCAAGGTCGCGGGCGACGCGGCGGGATTCAAAGCGGTAGGCGAAGTCACCGCTCAGGGCAAAGACAAGAAGGTTATTGTATACAAATACAAAGCCAAGAAGAACGAAAGAAAGAAACACGGTCACAGACAGCCTTTCACCTCGGTGAAGATTGTCGAAATCGTTGCGAAGTAAAGAGAAGGAGGCCGATAGTATGTTATTATTCAGATTATTTGCGCACCACAAAGGAATGGGCAGCACGGACAACGGCCGTGACAGCAACGCGAAACGTCTCGGACCTAAACGCGCCGACGGACAAAAAGTTCTCGCGGGCAATATTCTCGTAAGACAGAGAGGTACTAAATTCCACCCCGGCAACAACGTCGGAATCGGAAGCGACGATACCTTGTACGCTTTGGTTGACGGCGTAGTCAGATTTGAAAGACTCGGCAGAGACAAAAAGCAGGTAAGCGTTTATACGGCGGAATAATTTTACGGGCTGTCGCTTTTAGCGACAGCCCTATTTCTATATTTAACTTATGATTAACTTCGACAGTGAATTTTTCAGTCCGAAAGATACGCTCGAATGTGGGCAAATCTTCCGCTATAAGTCGTTAAACGACGGTTTTTTGGTTCTATCGCAAGATAAAGCGTGTAAACTTTCCGAGCGGGACGGCAAAACGATAATAGAGTGCGACGACGAGGAATACTTTAAAAACTTTCTCGATTTAGACGGCGATTACTCGGGCGTTTATGACCGAGCGACGGCGAGCGAATTCGATATAGTGAAGAACTCTGCGAAAGTCGCGAAAGGCGTTAGAATTTTAAGACAAGCCCCCGAAGAAACCCTTTTTTCGTTTATCGTGTCGCAAAACAATATGATACCGAGAATAAAGTCGATAATCGAAAGAACCTGCGTAGCCCTCGGCGAAAAGAAAACCTTTATGGGCGAGGAGTACTATTCCTTTCCGAACGCCGAAAGGCTCGCCGAAAAAGACGCCGATTTTTATAAAGAACTCGGCTACGGCTACCGAGCGGACTACATTTCCGAAGTCTCGAAAGCGATAGTAAACGGCAAATTCGACCCTCTTTCGGTCGGCGAACTTTCGACTGTTGAGTTGAAGAAAACTCTTTTAACCCTAAAAGGGGTTGGACCGAAAGTCGCAGATTGCGTCACGCTTTTCGGTTATCACAGAACGGACAGTTTCCCCGTAGATACTTGGATAGAGAAAATATATCGCGAAGATTTTAAAGGCGAAATAAAAGACAGAAAGAAAATCGCCGAGTATTTTCTCGGACTTTTCGGCGACGATTCGGGCATTATTCAGCAGTACATTTTTCATTATAAGAGGAATATCGAATCCGCGGCGATAAATAACGAAAAAAAACGGTGAAAGCCGTTTTTTTTATTGCATAACTATTGAAATAAGTCAAAAAAAATGCTAT
>CALGVF010000202.1 GCA_937920115.1 uncultured Clostridia bacterium | reverse complement strand
ACAATTCGAGAAGCGTATATTACGTAGCGACGAAAGCCTATCTCGACGAAAAGACGGACGAAACGCAAAAGAAAATTCTTTCGGAGTATCTCTCGAAAGTTGCGGATATCACCGTCGATTTGACTAATTATACTGCGGATAAGTCAAGAACCGAGACGGGCATTAACGCCGCAAAGTCGGTCACGCTCGTCGCCTTTGACGAAAACACGATAACGCTCGAAATAGTCGCCGATACCCCGTTTTCGCTTATCGTGAACGGCAAAGAAATAAGGGAAGAAAACATAATTTCCGAAACTCGTTCCGACGACCTTTTCACCGTCGTTATCAGAAAAAGCGTGTTATAAAAATACAAATACAGAACTAAAAAAGAGGCTGAAACGCCTCTCAAAAAAAAATATGAAGATAAAACTTTCGGACCATTTCACTTACAAAAAACTACTCAGATACACTCTATCCCCCATCGCAATGATGATTTTCACGTCGATTTATTCGGTCGTGGACGGCTTTTTCGTCTCGAATTTTGCAGGAAAATCGCAATTTACCGCCGTCAACTTCATCTATCCCGTTATTATGATTTTAGGCACGGTCGGATTTATGTTCGGCACAGGCGGCACTGCGCTCGTCGCAAAAACCTACGGCGAGGGAGATAAAGAGAAAGCGAACCGCTATTTCTCGCTTATCGTCTACTTTTCGTTTGCGTTGGGCGTCGTTATCGCAGTTCCGACATTTATATTCATAAGACAAATCGCAAGTCTTATGGGAGCGAAAGGGGAACTTCTCGAAAACTGCGTAATTTACGCTCGTATAATCATCGCCTCTATACCGTTCTTTATCTTGCAGGTAATGTTCCACAGTTTTTTCTCGGTGGCGGAAAAGCCCTCGCTCGGCTTTATCATAACCGTCGCGGCAGGAATGACGAACATTATTTTAGACGCCGTTTTAGTGCTTTTACTGCCGCAGGATATGAAACTTGCGGGAGCGGCAATGGCGACGGCGTTTTCGCAGTTTGTCGGAGGCGTTACGCCGCTTATTTACTTTTTCAGAAAAAACAGCAGTATATTGCGGCTCGGAAAGACCAATTTTGACGGAAAGGCTCTTCTTAAATCGTGCGGCAACGGCTCTTCGGAATTTATGAGCAATATCGCAATGAACGTTGTAGGCATACTCTACAATCTGCAACTTATGAATCTTCTCGGCGAGAACGGCGTGGCGGCTTACGGGGTTATGATGTACGTAAGTTTGGTATTCTCGGGAGCGTTCATAGGCTTCACCGTCGGTTCCGCCCCCATATTCGGTTATCACTACGGGGCGAACAATCGCGACGAACTCAAAAGCCTTTTGCAAAAAAGTCTGCGTATAGTCACATTATTCGGCGTTTGTATGGTTATAGCGGCTGAACTGCTCGCCGTTCCGATAGCAAAATTATTCGTCGCTTACGACAAAAAATTATACGATATTACCCTTTACGGTTTTAGAATTTACGCAATTTCATTCATGTTTATGGGGTTCGGAATTTTTACCTCGGGTTTCTTCACCGCACTCAGCGACGGACTCACTTCCGCTCTTATTTCGTTTATAAGAACGTTGGTATTTCAGACTGCTGCGATAATGATTTTACCCGCCGTATGGGGCGTAAACGGAATATGGTTGTCGATAGTCGTAGCCGAATTTATGTCGCTGATACTCGGCGTAACGTTCCTTATCGTAAAGAGAAAGAAATACGGATATTAAAACCCAAAACTTTGGTTTATTATCAAAAGCCCGAGGCTTTCGCAAAATGCGAAAGCCTCGGGCTTTTATCGTTGAAAACAGCGGATAAACGACTTATAGCCACATTTCTGCACGCTGTTTTCTTAAAAAAACAAGCATTTTGAAAACGTCGGGACGTCGCCTTAAAGTCGCCGTCCCCTACGGTTATATAATACCACTTTCGTATCACGGGACGTCGAGGGCGCCGTCCCCTACGATTTTACGCTATACCTACCGCAGTATAACAATAATCGCCGTTTAGGGACGACCTTTTCTTAAAAATGCAAACGCTCCGTTTTTTACTTTACAACTGCTTCTGATAATCATTTTTACGATTTCGTTCTGAAAATCAATATTCAAGGCTATTCTCGTCAAGCAAAAAGTCATATATGCTCATAGTTATAATACCGTTTTCGTCGCGTTTACGCTTTATATCGTCTTTTACGACGATTATTTTTTTAAAAAAGTCCTTGATATTCAGCAATGATTTTTTCTCTTGCAACTGTTTCGCTTCGGTATCCATTGCGAAAGCCGATTGAACGTAAAATTTATTATTTCCGCGATTTGCCACAAAATCGACTTCGGCGTAATTACGGACAAATTTTCCCTCTTCGTTACGCCTCGAAGTCTCCACAATTCCCACGTCAACGGCAAAACCGCGTTTTAAAAGTTCAAGATAAATTACGTTTTCCATAATGTGATTTTCTTCTTGCTGACGAAAATTCAACGCAGCGTTTCTGAGTCCTAAATCGACAAAATAGTACTTGGACGGAGTGGACAGATATTTTTTACCTTTTACGTCATACCGCTTCGCTTTATCCACCAAAAACGCGTCTTCTAAATATGCAAGATAGTTTGAAACGGTTTTGTCGGCGATAGGCAGATTTGCGACGCTACGAAACGTATTTGAAAGTTTCAACGGGTTAGTAAGCGAACCGACGCTTGACGCTAAAATTTCTAATACGGCGTTTATCTGCTCTTCATTTTGAATACGGTTGCGGTCAATAATACCGTTCAGATAAACGTTTTTCAACTGCCCTTTAAGATAGTTCATTTTCGCTTCTTCGCTTCTTTGCGAAAGAACAAGCGGCAGACCGCCGTAAGTGTAATACTCTTTCCACCCTTGTACGTAAGAACCGTCGTATACAGACATAAACTCCGAAAAAGAAAGCGGCAGTATGCGAACCTCGTCTCCGCGTCCGCGAAATTCGGTAACGATATCTGTTGATAAAAATTTAGAATTGCTACCCGTAACGTAAATATCGACGTTCGGAAGTTTCAAAAGTCCGTTTAATACGCCGACAAAATTATCCGCAAGTTGTATTTCGTCAAGCAAAATGTAATACAACCATAAATGGTTTCAGTAACAATTTTTTGCCGTTGACTTGCGATTTTCACTGTGCTACAACCACTGGCGACGAAAGGCGATAAATTCGGAGGATTATAAAATTTATCGACAACAAGCAAAAAGGCGGTAGAATCAACGTTCTATCGCCTTAAATCGTGTTTACTTGGTTATTTTATAAAGTTGCCGTGAGTATCTCGTTTCTGCGTAAGATAATGGTCTGAACGCTTTATTTGATATTGCTTTGTTTGAAAAACGATACCAGCAACTCCCTTCAGACAAAAGTAAAAGAGG
>CALGVF010000201.1 GCA_937920115.1 uncultured Clostridia bacterium | reverse complement strand
AATCGGGACTTTTCGCCCCGCATAATTACGACAGTCTGTCCGATACCTTAAAGAGCAGAGTGAGCAGAGAACAAGCCCTTAAATACTACAACGCTAACCGCGGAAGAGGTTGGTCCAACAAGACCAATACCAACGACCGCGAAAACGCGGTAAAGAATACCAACTTCGAGGAACAATGGGAAACCGTTTGGAAAAACAAAGACGTAAATCTCGTGTTCGTGACGGGTTGGAACGAATGGATAGCCCAAAAACAGAGTAAAGACCCGCTTTTAGGCGATACCTACGGCTATTTCGTAGATACCTTCGATATGGAATTTTCGAGGGATATAGAAATGATGAACGGCGGCTATCTCGACAACTGTTTCATTCAGTTGGTAAACAACGTAAGGAAATTCAAGGGTTCGGGACACACCGACAAAGTATACGAAAGTTATACCGATAAAGATATGCTCGACCTCGCGAATTGGAACGAAGTTACTTCTTACGCAGACCTTACGGGCGATACGAAAGCGAGAGACCATCAGGGCGTAGGCTCGACATATTACAGAAACGACACGGGCAGAAACGATATAAAAGAGGTCAGAATAGCCGCGGACGGCGACTGCGTTTGGTTTATGGTCGCGACGAACGAAGATATAACCGCGAAAGCTGCCGACGATACGAGGTGGATGAACCTTTGGATAGGCGTAGAAGGAGCGGAAGGCGGTTGGAACAATCTTCAATACGTCGTAAACCGCGAACTTAACGGAACTAAGTCGAGTATCGATAAGATTTCGGACAAAACGTTCGTAAAATCGGGCGAAGCGGAGACCTACGTTTCGGGCAACGTAATGATAGTCAGGGTGGCGAAGTCTTCGCTCGGAATAACCGATAACGCTTTCGGACTTCAAGTCAAAGTAACCGATAATCTTCAAAAAGATTTCGATATAACCGACCTCTACACGAACGGCGATTGTGCCCCCTTAGGACGAATCAATTACAGTTGGTACGTCAGATAACTCGGAGACAAAATCAATATGACGAACGCAAAAAACAGCATTCTTTTCAAAATAATATCAATTCTTATGGTTATCGCTATGTTTGCGGCGACGGGTTGTAATTATTCCGACGACTCCTCGCCCTCTTCGGATACGACTTCCGAAAGAGAATCGCAGTCGAACCCGCAAAGTGAATCGGAAAGCGACTCGGAAAGAGAATCGGAAAGTTTTTCCGAAACCGTTGCCGAAAGCGAGTCCGCGGGCGAATCGGCAAGCGAATCCGCGAGCGAATCGTCCGAACCGCAGGGCTACGAATACGGCGAAAATTGGCTCGACGTCTACGACGCGGAGTATACGCAAAAACTCCTCGAAATGGGCGAACAGTATTTCACGACTTCGCAACTCTCTTCGGTTTTCGACGGCGGCAAAGTCGCCCCGAAAGGCGTTAAGAAAAAGAGCAAATACGTAGGTATTTTCTACTTCTTATGGCTCGGCGACGATATAACGGGTGTATACGACATATCCAAGTTGCAGGCTAAGTACAACCCCTACGACTTAACGAGTCCTCTTTGGTCTCTCCCCGGGGCTACGAACTACGACGGTAAGGTTTCCCCGTTAAACGCGTTCCATTATTTCGAGGAACCGCTTTACGGCTACTACCGTTCGACGGATAAATGGGTCATAAGGAGACATCTCGAACTTCTCACCTTGGCGGGCATCGACTTTTTGTATCTCGATTTCACCAACGCCAACATGAACGGCTCCAACGCGGTGAATATCTATAAGGACGCGACTATCGCCCTTATGGACGTCATTCTCGAAATGCAAGCCGCGGGCTTCGAGGTTCCGAGAATAGTTCCGATTTGTTGTAACCCCTATACGGCTTCCGATACTACGGTCAGAACGAGAACTACGACGAAAGTCATCGAATGGGTTTACAACAACTATTACGCTGCGGACAACTTCAAGTATAAATCTTGTTGGTTCACCGCGGACAAC
>CALGVF010000200.1 GCA_937920115.1 uncultured Clostridia bacterium | reverse complement strand
AACGTAACTCCTGACCGCAAGACAGGGTTCGACTTCTTCGCTTTCGTAGCCGTACAAGCCTATGCCTATTCTGCACATATCGAGCCGATATTTTTCGTAAGCGAAACCGTCGGTCGCCGAGATATGCCGTATAACCGTTTTATCGAAGTTATTTGCAAATTCCGAAAACTTCGCGAACTGTCTGTCCGTTATCTCTTTGTTCTTTCCGTCGAAAAAGTGACTATATACGCCTTTTATCGTCGCCGTTCTACAATTTTTTACCTTGTTAATCGACTTATAGAGCGACTTTTCGTCTTTAAAGCCCATTCTGTTCATTCCCGTATCCACGCAAAAGTGAACGTATGCACCCGTGTTCATATTTTCAGATACGGATATTATTCTTTCGGATTCGTCAATCGAGCCGATACTCATTTCGAGTTTATTTTCAATACAGACGGCGATTTCTTCGGTACTTAAAGGGCATAAAAGAAGAATCGGCTTTGCGGTTATTCCTCTTACTTCCACCCCCTCTTCGACCGTTGCGACAACGTAATAATCGGCGAGATTTTCCGTCGCTTTGACAACCTCTTTCAGTCCGTGACCGTAAGCGTTCGCCTTTACAACGCAAGCGATTTTCACTTCCCCGCCCGCCCGACTTTTAAAATATTTCAGATTGTTTTCCAAAATTTTAAGGTTAATTTCGATTATTCCCCGCATTTATCCTCCGCTTTGCTTTACAGTTTTAAAAGAATACTATATAATGATACTGAAAACAGAGGTGAAATATGAATTTACTCGAAAATTTTTTAAACAATTCAAAGACGGCGTTTCACGCGTGCGAGAACGCCGCGGAATATCTCAAAGCGAACGGTTTTACGGAACTGAAAGAGTCCGAAAAATTCAAAGTCGAAAAGGGCGGTAAATACTACGTTACGAGAAACGGCTCGGCGGTTATTGCGTTTTAAAATCGGGGGCGTAGACTCGTTTAACATAGTCGCTTCGCACGCCGATTCGCCGTGC
The DNA here is from genome assembly GCA_937920115.1 of uncultured Clostridia bacterium. Taxonomy (GTDB): domain Bacteria; phylum Bacillota; class Clostridia; order Christensenellales; family Borkfalkiaceae; genus UBA10281. Next base: position 4,563 of record CALGVF010000200.1, on the reverse strand, counting down.
TTCAAAATCAAAGGTTCGCCCGAAATAAAAATCGAAAACTACGTTAAACTCAACGTGGAAAGATACGGCGGGGGAATATTTTACTCTTGGCTCGACACGCCCTTAACCATTGCGGGAAGAGTTATAATAGAGCAAGATAATCGACTTATAGCGAGGGTTTTCACATCTAATCACAAGTTTGTGATACCGTCCGTCGCGATTCATTTTTCGAGAACGGTAAACGACGGAGTTAAACTCAATCCGCAGGTAGATATGTCGCCCGTCGCGGGACTTGCGGAAGCGGAAAAGTCGCTTGCAAAAGAACTCGAAGAGTTTGCGGACGGCGGTAAAGTCGTCGACTACGACTTATATATCGTATCTGCAACCGAACCTTTCAAGGCGGGCTTTTCGGACGAACTCCTCTGCTCGCCCCGAATCGACAATTTAACGAGTGCGTTTTCGTCGCTTATCGCGATTGCGAATTCCGACCCGAAAGAAATTGCGGTATGCTATATTGCGGACAACGAAGAAGTCGGAAGTCAGACGAAACAAGGAGCAGGCTCGAAGTTTTTATACGACGTATTAAAACGAGTTGCGACTGCTCTCGGAAAAGAAAACGACTTCGACGAAATGCTCGCCTCGTCGTTTTTGGTATCGGACGACAACGCTCACGCGGTACACCCCAACCACCCCGAATACTCCGACCCGACGAACAGAGTTAAACTCGGCGAAGGAATAGTCATAAAACATCACGCCAATCAAAATTACACGACGGACGCGTTTTCCTCGGCGATAATCAAGAAGATTTTTGATAAAGCGGGCGTAAAATATCAGGACTTCTACTCCCGTTCTGACATGCCGTGCGGCGGAACGCTCGGCGCGATAAGTTCGTCGCAGGTGTCGATAAAGAGCGTAGACGTAGGACTTGCTCAACTTGCGATGCACTCTGCCGTGGAGACGATGGCTGTAAACGACTTTGAAGTTGCGATAAAGGGTTTGACTGCGTTTTACGACAGCCGAATAATTTTCGAGTCTGACGACAAAATAGAGATAGAATTTTAAGTTTATAGCGTTTGCAACTTGATTTACGGAACTTAAAATAAAACATGAATGCGGCTTCGCCGCATTGACGAACTGAAATTCAATTCCTTAAAGGGAGTACCAAAAAAGGGTCAGCCGCAAGAATTGCGGCTGACCCTTCTTTGGTACTCCCGAGCAGAATCGAACTGCTAATTAACCCTTAGGAGGATATATCTGACCCTAATGGAGGGTTTTCAAAATACCAAAAATGCATATTTTGCATGATTTTTGCCGTGTACACGCCGTATTTTGCATAATTTCTATATCGTTTAATAACTGTTGTAGCCTTCAAAAAGCCAAGGAAACCAAAAAGGTCACCAAATTTGGTGACATCAATTTATGGCAAGAGTAATATAGGTATTACCAACCCCAGTAAAATAAAACTCGATATCGCCCTCCCTTTAGCCGTATTGCAAACATGTATAGACTCTCTGCGTATGTTCCTAATTTAGTTGAGTGTCAGTATGATGAGTAGCAGGTTTCAAAAAAATAATAAAACATGTTCGCAAATATGATATAAATCAATCTTGCTTGCATATACTACCTATGTAAGCAAAAATGCGAACACATGCAAAAGGAGTAAGACTATGGCAAAATATAAGGCTATGCCCAGAAGAGACGACGGCGCGGTAATTGCAAACGCTGAAGGCGTTACCTTTGGGAAAATGATAAAGCAGCTAAGAGAAAGATGCAATTTATCACTTCGTGGCGCTTGTGGAGAAATAGGCATATCCCCCGCATACCTTTCCGACCTTGAAAACGATAGACGCTATCCGCCCGTAGGCGATGTTATCAAGAGAATGCTTTCTACTTATAGGGTAGATGAAAATACTGAGTATGAGGTTATGGAGTTAATCGGATTAGGAAGAAAGGAACTTGCTCCTGACATGGCTGAATTCTTACGTAAAAATCAATTTGCCAGACTCGTGGTTCGAAAACTAATGCAAGCGGACAACTTGGATTCGCTCGTGGTCAACAACGAAGACGAATCGCTTGCGATAATTTCAGCCGTTGATGGTCTTATATCAAAAGGAGTGGCAACTCGTAAGTTTGATGCCGACGTAGAAGATTAGTCTGCCCCCTTCTTAAAAAGGAAGTGCCGATTCCTTTTTAATTTTACCCATGTGTTCGCAAGATTGCTAACGAATATATAAACAGGAGGAAACACGTTGACAACTGGTAGAAACTACATAAAACTGGACGAAAAAGTGAATTCTATCACTTCTATTCCGCCACGCGCAAAAATATTGCACGGAGAGATTTGCGCCTTATCTCAAACCGACGGGTTTTGCTTTGCATCAAACAAGTATTTTGCAAAACGATTAAACCTGTCAATTCAATCGGTGAGTAGATTGATAGGAGTGCTTAAACATTACGACCTTATAACCGTTAGTCGCATTTCAGACGATAACGGTTATCGTAAGCGTATTATTAAACCGATTTCCTCAATAGCATTGTCAAAAACAAGCGCAGGTAACGCTCAAAAATGCGAAAAACATACGCTCAAAAACGCTAACCATAATACAGAAAGTAGAATAGATAAAAATAATATTTCTTACGAATGCAATTATGGTATCGACTGGGGTGAATAAGATTAATGAATACGATTGTACTACAAACCGATGAATACCTGGGCGAAGACGGACTTGCCTATTGCAAAAATTGCCACACGCCAAGGGTATGCCGTATTGAAGACAGTTATTTTCCCGTCGCCTGCAAATGCCGTGAAGAGGCTTATAAAAAAGCCGAAAACGAGCGAAAAATGTACGAACGGAAAGTCAAGGCGGAAGAATACCGCCGTAACAGCGCGCTCGGAAAGCATTTTAGAAACTGTACGTTTGAAACGGCTACGATTATACCTAACAACAAGGAAGTCTATCAAATGTGTCGGAACTATTGCTTTCACGCGGACAAAATGTACGCGGCGGGCGTCGGTGCTTATCTTTACGGCGTTCCCGGCGTTGGCAAAACTCATCTTACCGCATGTATGGGTAACGCCCTGGCGGATAGGCTATACACCGTGCTGTTTACCAGTTTCGTGGAGATTGAAAGAAAACTAAAAGAAGGCTTTGGAAACAACTCGGCGCAGTCTGCCGTACTTAACAAAGCCGAAATGGTTGACTTCCTCTTTTTGGACGATATCGGTACGGAAAACGTTAAGGCAGGTACTGGTTGGTTGCAGACGATAGCGTTTGACCTTATCAATACTCGTATCAATACTAAAAAACCTACCATCTATTCAAGTAATTACCGAATCAGCGCCCTGATGGCGAATTGCAATTACGAAGAACGGACGGCTCACCGAATTAAAGGCTCGTGTCTGTTCGAACAGCAGTTGGACTGCGAAAATATGCGTGACATCGTACGCAAGCAAAATGAGAAAAATCTATTAAAATTTATTAACGGAGATATCTGACGTGGTAGAACTTAAAAACATTCAAGAAAAAAGAATGATGAAGATTATAGAGATTTACACTCAAGAAAGTGGTGAAAAAGGCTGGGTGCTTAGCACTAAGGAATTACAAGGCGCCTACAACGACGGGTTGCAAAAAAACAAACAAATTGATATTATTACAGCTTACAACTTGACCTTTGAATTAGAAGAGTTCTTAAAACGGAGTTATTACATCAAGCACGAGTACACACAAGAACTAGACGGTTCATATGTACACTACTTCGCCCTGATGGGATGCGATGAAATCAAACAAATGGAAGGCGAGCGAGATAGAGTGTAGTTGTGTACCATAGGGGGAGGTCAAATCTCTACGAGTTTTGACACGTAAGCGGGGCGGCAATCATACGTGAATTTTCGCATAATCAAAAATCAAAGCGCAAAATCAAAAAATATTTTCAAAACTCTTTCAAAGTGGCGAAAACGACGATTTTAATGATAAAAATCTTTAAGAACTCTAAAAATATGCCGCTTTGCTTGGTTTTGATTTTTGCTTTCAGTTCAACCGAAAATCAAAATATATTCAAACAATCAAAAAAAATTCAAAGAAACGAAGATACGAAGAGCGACGCAACAATGCAACGAAAATACAGAGATTCAAAGAAAATGAGAAAAAATATGAGTATTAAGGAGCATTAGATGACGATTCCCAGAATGAGAACGATAACCGAAACTATAGCCGAAATTAAGGCGATAGACCCTATGACGGCGGTAACCCCCAACTGCGTTCGAACCCTTTGCAAAAGCGGTAAAATACGCTGTATTTTTACAGGCAAGAAACTTCTCGTGGATTTAGACGATTTATTCAAATATTTCAGCGGTTTACACAGCTAAAACGCTGGACTTTTCTAAAATTTTACGGCTTTCTTTTGTTAAGGGGATTGCTATGTCCCCTTAATAAAACGCCGTAGGAGGTTAACATAATGGCAAGTATAAGCAAACGACCTGGGAAAAGTGGTATGTCCTACCGAATACAGGTCAAAATTAAGGACAAAGGTAGCGGTGAAATCAAGGTTCACTCCACTACCTGGAAACCACCCGTCGGGCTAACT
>CALGVF010000199.1 GCA_937920115.1 uncultured Clostridia bacterium | reverse complement strand
AAACTCGACAAAAATATCAAACACAACATTTCGGTGGTCGTGGACAGGCTTATCGTCAAGGACGGTATGAGAAAACGCCTTACGGACAGTTTGGAAACGGCGTTGAAACTCGCGGACGGACTCGTCGCTATCGAATGCGACGGGAAAACCACGCTTTATTCCACGAATTACAGTTGTCCCGATTGCGGAATATCCATCGAAGAAATTGAACCCCGTCTGTTTTCGTTCAACAACCCGTTCGGGGCGTGTCCCGAATGTAAAGGCTTGGGTTACACGAGCAGGATAGACGAAGGTCTTGTAATCGGCGACCCGAACAAGTCTTTAAGAGAAGGGGCGATGACCGTTTCGGGGTGGAATCTCGACACGGGTAAAATGAGCGAAATGTATTTCAGAGCGTTGTCGAAACATTACGGTTTCAGTCTCGATACCCCCGTAAAAAATTTGCCACGCGAAATTATCGATATTCTGTTGTACGGAACGGGCGACGAGAGAGTGAATGTAACTTATTCGTCGAGGACTTTCTCGCAGACTTACAACTCCCGTTACGAGGGAATAATAAACAACCTCGAAAGAAGATACAGAGAGACGACGAGCGACTACACGAAAAGCGAAATAGAGAAATATATGGTCACTTCGCCCTGTCCGTGCTGTAAGGGAAAGAGGCTTAAAAAAGAGGCTCTCGCGGTTACGGTCGGCGGGCTTAGCATAGCGGAACTCTGCGATTTGTCCGTTATTAAAATCAGCGATTTCATCGACGGTTTGACGCTTACCGAAACGCAACAGATTATTGCGAAAGCGATAGTCAAGGAGATAAAAGCAAGGCTTAACTTCTTAAAAGACGTAGGTCTCGGCTATCTCACCCTTTCGAGAAACGCGGGAAGTCTGTCGGGCGGCGAGGCTCAAAGAATAAGGCTTGCCACGCAGATAGGAAGCGGACTTACGGGCGTTTTGTATATTCTCGACGAGCCGAGCATAGGTTTGCACCAAAGAGACAATCAGAAACTCATAAACACCCTTTTGCGGCTCCGCGACTTAGGAAATACGCTCATTGTCGTTGAACACGACGAGGATACCATGAGGGCGGCGGACTTTATCGTCGATATAGGACCGAAAGCGGGCGTTCACGGCGGCGAAGTCGTGGCGAAAGGAACGGTTGAAAATATATGCAACGAGCCGAGGTCGCTCACGGGCGATTACCTCTCGGGCAGGCGAAAAATTGAAATACCGAGCGTGAGAACGAAGCCCGACGGCAGATGGCTCGAAGTCGTAGGGGCGAAGCAGAACAACCTTAAAAACGTAAACGCAAAATTCCCCGTGGGGCTGTTTACCGCGGTTACGGGCGTTTCGGGAAGCGGTAAGAGTTCGCTTATAAACGAAGTTTTATTGCCTATCGTTTCAAACGCTCTGAATAAATCGAGAATGGTCTGCGGCAAATGCGACGAGATTAAAGGCATCGAGTATTTCGATAAAGTAATAGCGATCGATCAGTCGCCGATAGGCAAAACGCCGAGGAGCAACCCCGCTACTTATACGGGGGCGTTCACCTATATACGAGAACTTTTCGCGGCTTCCAACGACGCGAAAGAGAGAGGGTACAAGGCGGGCAGATTTTCGTTCAACGTATCGGGCGGCAGATGCGAAAGATGTCAGGGCGACGGTATCATAAAAATCGAAATGCACTTCCTGCCCGACGTGTTTGTTCCCTGCGAAGTGTGTAAAGGCAAGAGGTACAATCACGAGACCTTAGAGGTAAAATTCAAGGGTAAAAACATAGCAGACGTCCTCGATATGACGGTGGACGAGGCGGCGGAATATTTCGAGAATATTCCGAGAATTTACAGTAAAATCAAGACTTTGAAAGAGGTCGGACTCGGGTATATAAAACTCGGACAACCAGCAACCACGCTTTCGGGCGGCGAGGCTCAGAGAGTAAAACTCGCAACCGAACTCTCGAAGCGTTCGACGGGCAAAACGCTTTACATTCTCGACGAACCGACTACGGGACTTCACAGTTACGACGTCGATAAACTCATATCGATACTCGACAAACTCCGCGACGGCGGCAATACGGTTATCGTGATAGAGCATAATCTCGACGTGATAAAGGTGGCTGACTATATCGTAGACCTCGGACCCGAGGGCGGCGACGGCGGCGGTACGATAATCGCTACGGGAACGCCCGAAGAGGTAGCGAAAAACGAAAAGAGTTATACGGGTCAATTCCTTAAAAAGATGGGTATTTAAAATGATAAGAGACGAATACAAACAGAACGTAAAAAAATCAACGCCGAAAGAAGAACGCAAGAAAAAGGAAATGGGCGAGAGGAACTACTACGCTTCGCAGATACCTAAACTGAGGGATATAAACAAGGCGATTTCCGTTTCCTCGATTATAACCTTGGTCTTTCTCGCCTTAGCCTACGCTTTGGTACTTCTTACATTCATACTGTCGTTAAACACGGATAAGCCGTATTCCACGGTAAAATTTATCGTTTGGTCGTGCGTAATGGGGGCTTACCTTATCTATATCGCCCTTTGGTATCTCGTTTTGAAGCCGAATAACGTCAAAAAAATGGAACGTTACAAGGTCGAAATCGACAGAATAAACGCCGAAAATCTCAAAAAGGCGGCGTATTCGTACAAACCGCAGTCGAAAAATAACGAAAATCGGTAAAAATAAGCAGTTTTCTTTACATTTTGATTGACGGAAACGACAATCGGTGATATAATAAAGTATATTATTTCTATTTTGGAGTAATATGAGTTTTGGAGCAATATGAACTTTAAGAATTACGATTTAGTCCTTATAACGGACGAAAGAGAAAGGTTGTATTTCCTCGGGTTTCACAGCACGGCAGGTTACGTTCTGATAACTCCCGAAAAGAAATATTTTGTAGTTGACGACAGATACGTCAAGGCGGCTGAAAAAGCCCTTACCATAAAGGGTGTTAAAGTTTTAAGGGGAAGCGATTATTCTTTCCTTAAACAATTCGCCGAGGAAAACGGATACAAGACTATCGCCGTAGACTTTACGAAGATAACGGTAAGCGAATACGAGGAAATGAAAAAACTCGGCTTCGAGTACGTTGACGCTTCGGTCGAAATTCGCGACGAAATGTCGATTAAGACGGACGAAGAAATCAAGTACATAGCGAAAGCGTGCGACATCGCCGAAAGAGCGTGGAAAGAGACTTTGCCATTTATCAAATCGGGCGTTACCGAAAGGGAAGTCGCGAACGAACTCGAATACAACTTCAAAAAATTCGGAGCGTCGGGAACTTCTTTCGATACGATAGTGGCGTTCGGTAAAAACGCCGCCGTTCCGCATCACGAGACGGGCGAGACGAAACTCAAAGATAACGAGTGCGTACTTATGGACTTCGGTTGTCTTTACAAGGGCTACTGCTCGGATATGACGAGAACAATGTTCTACGGAGAACCTACCGAGGCGTTTAGAAAGGCGTACCTTGCGGTGCTTACCGCTCACACGAAAGCGGCGGAAGGCATCAAAGAGGGGATAAGCGGAAAGGAAGCGGACAAGATTGCGAGAGACCTTTTAGAGTCGCTCGGCTACGGCAAATATTTCACTCATTCCTTAGGACACGGAATAGGCGTGAACATTCATGAGTATCCGACTCTTTCCCCGAGATGCGAGGCGAGACTTAAAAACAATATGGTATTTTCAAACGAGCCGGGCGTTTATATAAACGGCAAGTTCGGTATCAGAATAGAGGACAGTTGCCACCTTGTAAACGGCAAATACAAGTCGTTTATGAAAGACGACAAATCGCTGATAATTCTCGGCGGCGACAAAATAAAAAAAGAAAAACTTTACAAATAAGACAAATTTAAGGAGTATCATTTATGGTATATGCAGGCGATTTAAGAAAAGGCGTAACAATCGAATACGAGGGCAAAGTTTACACGGTAGTAGACTTCTTGCACGTTAAACCCGGTAAGGGAGCGGCGTTCGTAAGAACAACTCTTAAAAACGTTGTCGAAGGCAAAACCTTGCAGATAACTTTCAACCCGACCGAAAAATTCGAGAACGCCATTATAGAGACGAAGAAAATGACTTATTCGTACAACGACGGCGAGTTCTATTACTTCATGGACGAAGAGTTCAACATGGAACCGCTTACTTACGACGAAGTCGAAGAAGCGTTGAAGTGGATAAAGGAAAACGACCCCGTTACCGTTAAGTTCTATAAGGGTAAGCCTTTCTCGGTTGACTGCGAAAACTTCGTGGAACTTCTTGTAACCGAGGCTGAACCGGGAGTTGCGGGCAACACCGCTACGAACGCTACGAAGAGAGCGAAACTCGAAACGGGCGTTGAAATTCAGGTTCCCATGTTCGTCAACGAGGGCGAGACCATAAGGGTCGATACCCGTACGGGCGAGTATATGGAAAGAGTCAAGAAATAAAAGCAACGCTTTTTCGGACGGTGTGCGGTGAAAACCGTAAAAATTTTACGCCGTCCGATTTTGTATAATTATTTATAGCGAAAACAAAGTGAAAACCGTACTCGTAACGGGCGGGGCGGGCGGTATCGGCGAGGCGATATGCCGCAAGTTTGCGGCAAGTGGTTATTTCGTCGGTGTCGGCTATCTGTCGTCCGAAAAAAAAGCGCGCGAAATAGCCGCCGAGACGGGCGGCGCGGCGATTGAAATCGACGTGAGAGATATTCGTTCGGTAAGAAAAGCGACGAACGAATTTTTCGCGTGCTATAAAAAAATCGACGTGCTTGTCAATAACGCGGGTATAGCGTTACCCGTAAAGACTTTGCTCGATTGCTCGGAAGAAGAATTCGATAAAATTTTTTCGGTAAACGTAAAAGGCGTGTTTAACTGTACGAAAGAAGCGTTGCCGTACCTTATCGAAAGCAAGGGGAACATAGTCAACGTTTCCTCTATGTGGGGGATATGCGGAGCGTCGTGCGAAGTGTTATATTCTTCGACGAAAGCGGCGATTATAGGTTTTACCAAGTCGATAGCGAAAGAATACGCCGCCGCAGGGGTAAGAGCGAACGCTGTTGCCCCCGGTTTTATCGACACCGAAATGAACAAATCGTTCGGAGAAGAGGACAGAAAAGAGATACTCGGCGACATACCGCTCGGAAGATTCGGAACGCCCGAGGACGTAGCGGAAGCGGCGTATTATCTCGCGGACAAAGGTTCGTTCGTCACGGGCGAAATTTTAAACGTATCGGGCGGCGAAGTAATTTAAAAATCAATATAGGAGTTTGAGTATGAAAGAGATTACCTTTTTGAAAGAAAAGCAGTTCTTTTCTCCTTACGCTACCTTTTCGGATAAAACGAAAGGCAGAATGAGGGAAGAAGAGCCTTGCCCTATGCGTACCGAATTCCAAAGAGACAGAGACAGAATTATCTACTCAAAGGCTTTCAGACGGCTGAAAAACAAAACGCAGGTCTTTTTCTCGCCCGAGGGCGATCATTATATGACGAGACTTACGCATACTTTGGACGTCGCTCAGATAGCGAGGTCGATAGCGAGAAGTCTCGATTTGAACGAGGACTTAGCCGAAGCGATCGCTCTCGGACACGACCTCGGGCATACTCCTTTCGGGCATACGGGCGAGAGGGTTTTAAACAGACTCAACCCCGACGGTTTCGAGCATAACAAACAGTCTTTAAGAGTTGTGGACGTACTCGAAGATTTAAACCTTACCTACGAGGTCAGAGACGGCATAGTCGAGCATAAGAAGAGCGGCAATCCGAAAACTTTGGAGGGAAAAGTCGTATCGTTATCCGACAGAATAGCATATCTGAATCACGATATAGACGACGCTATAAGGGCGGGAATACTTAAAGAGAAAGATTTGCCGAAAGAGGAAATCGAAATTTTAGGCAAAACTTCGAGAGAGAGAATAAACAATATGGTTTTCTCCATATATAAAAACTCAATCGGCAAAAATGCCGTGACTATGGAGAAAGAAAAAATGGAAGCGACCGAGCGGCTCCGAGACTTTATGTTCGATAAAGTCTACGTCGATCCCGCGGCGAGGTCGGAAGAAGGGAAAGCGGGCGAAATGATTAGTCTTATGTACGATTATTTCAAAAAATACCCCGAGAAACTTCCCGATTTTTACAGAAATTTACTCGAAAAATTCAGTATCGACACGGTCGTTACCGACTATCTTTCGAGCATGACGGACAGATACGCGGTATACGCGTTCGAGGAGATATTCGTTCCGAAGAATTTTATACTTCGGTAATGGCAGACGCAGATTAAGTATTACAGGGGCTAAAAATGGCGTTCGACGAGAAATTTATCGAAGAGTTAAAACAGAAAAACAACATAGTAGATATCGTCGGAAGATATTGCGTGCTTAAAAAGAAAGGCAAAAGTCATTGGGCATGCTGTCCTTTGCCGGGACATTCCGAAAAAACTCCGTCGTTCACGGTGAACGAATCGGGGCAATTTTTCAAGTGCTTCGGTTGCGGCAGAGGCGGCGACGTGATAACCTTCGTAATGACCATGGAAAACCTCGATTACGTCGGGGCGATAAGATACCTCGCCGAAAACGCGGGTATGCCGATGCCCGAGGATAAAAGAGACGACGAAAGACGCAAGCAGGACAAGAACACCCGCGACAGGCAGTTGTCTCTGATGAAAGAAACGGCTCTGTTTTACGTTCATAATCTCCGCGACGAACGGGCGAAACCGCATAACGATTATATCGCTTACAGGGGAATAGACAGAAAGACCGTAACGGCGTTCGGAATAGGAGCGTCGCTCGATTTTCACTCTCTCCCGCATTACCTCGCGAAAAAAGGGTATACCGAAGAGGAAATGCTCAGATGCGGAGTATGTCAGAAAAAAACGAGAGAGGACGGCAGTTCTTATTTGTTCGACGCTTTGGGCGGCAGACTGATTATTCCGATTATCAACAACTTAAACAACGTAATAGCGTTCGGCGGTCGGCTTTTGGAACAGAAACCGCAGTTTGCGAAGTATAAAAACACGCAGGAAACCGACCTTTTCATAAAAAACAGAACGCTTTACAACATAAACAACTTAAAAAAAGAAAAAGCGACTAACGGACTTACGAGAATAATAATGGTCGAGGGCTATATGGACGCCATATCCGTGTACAACGCGGGATTTCACAACGTAGTCGCTTCTATGGGTACTTCGCTTACGGTCGAGCAGGCGAGAATGCTCAAAAGATACGCCGACACCGTTCTTATCAGTTACGACGGCGACGGAGCAGGGCAGAAAGCGACTATAAGAGGTCTCGAAATTCTTAAAAAAGAGGGTCTCGAAGTTAAAGTCGTCAGCCTTCCCGACGGTCTCGACCCCGACGACGTTATAAAGAAATTCGGAGCGGAAGCATACGGGCAACTTTTAGACGACAGTCTGCCGCTCGTCGATTTCAAGATTAAAAACCTTAAAAAAGAGTACAATCTCAAAAACCTCTCCGAGAAACGGAAATACTTATCGGAAGCGATAAAGGTCATCGCGGAATGCGAAAACGAGAGCATAAAAGAAGATTTGCTCAGAAAACTCGGCAAAGATACGGACACGACTTACGAATCTTTAAAAAGAGACTCGGACAAAGTCGTCGCAAGAGAAAACGTAGAAACTCCGCTCGAAACCGTGACGAAAGATTTGGACGAGGACGGAGTGAAAAACGCCGAAAGATTTATTCTCTGTTCGGTGCTTCTCGGTAAACCATACGCCAAAAACTACAACTTATACGGAAGAGAGTTCTCCGACCCCGTTCACGGGAAAATAGTAGAGGCGATAGGGGAATGTAAAGACAACGGCAAGGAAATTTTTCCGTCGTCGATCGCAGGTCTTTTCGACGAAAACGAACTCGTCGAGTTCAACGCCGTGTTGTCCTCGGGCGACAACGTGTACGGCTCGGACGGCGAGGAGAAATATTTTAAGGACTGTTCGGCAATAATAAGAAAGGACGACATAGAAAAGGAACTGAAACTTCTTAACGAGACGTACCGCAACGAAACGGACTTATCGAAAAGAAGAGAACTTGTCAAGGCTATATTTGAATTGACTAAGGAAAGCAATAAACTTTAACGGAGGAAAAAAGCAATGGCAATAACCGACGAACAATTAAAACAGACGATAGACTCGATTATAAGCGATTATAAAACGAAGGGGTCGATAGGTTCGGACGCGTTGTGCGACAGACTCGACAAAATCGACGCGGACGCCAATCAGATTGACGAAATCTATAAGGCACTCGAAGAGAATAATATAAAAATTATCGACGACTACGAAAAGGACAAGGACTTATACGAACAGATTATCAAAGAGATAAGCATGGACGATCCCGTCAAAATGTATCTCAAAGATATAGGTAAAGTTCCGCTTTTGTCCGCAGACGACGAAATCAACCTCGCCAAGCAGATGATGGACGGCGACGAGGATGCGAAGCGTTGCCTTTCGGAAGCGAATTTAAGACTCGTCGTTTCAATAGCGAAGAGATACGTCGGTAGAGGTATGCAATTCCTCGACCTTATTCAGGAGGGCAACCTCGGACTTATGAAAGCCGTCGAAAAATTCGATTATCAGAAAGGTTTTAAATTCTCGACTTACGCCACTTGGTGGATAAGACAAGCCATAACGAGGGCGATAGCCGATCAGGCGAGAACGATAAGAATACCCGTTCACATGGTCGAAACTATCAACAAAGTGGGCAGAGTATCGAGACTTTTATTGCAGGAATACGGCAGAGAACCCACCCCCGAAGAGATAGCGAAAGAAATGGGAATACCCGAATCGAGGGTGGTCGAGATTCAGAAAATCGCTCAGGACCCCGTGTCGCTCGAAACTCCTATCGGCGAGGAAGAGGACAGCCATTTGGGCGACTTTATCGAGGACGAACAGAGCGCGGCTCCCACGGACGTTGTTGCGGGCAATATGCTCAAAGAGCAACTTATAAACGTACTCGATTCTCTAACGCCCCGCGAAGAAAAGGTATTGAGACTCCGTTACGGTATCGACGACGGAAAACCGAGAACGCTCGAAGAAGTCGGCAAGGAATTTAACGTAACGAGAGAGAGAATAAGACAAATCGAGGCGAAGGCCCTCAGAAAACTCCGTCACCCGACGAGAAGCAAGAGGTTAAAGGACTTCATTGACTGATTTTTTGACGAAAAGACAGTCGGTATTGTTCGGCGAAATCGAAAAAGGCGGCTCGTTTGCGGACGTCGGTTGCGACCACGGGTATATCGCCGAGGCGGTGTTATACTCGAAACTGTGCGATAAAGTGATAATTTCCGACGTCTCCGAAAAATGCCTTAAAAAAGCCGACGACAGGCTTAAACTACGGTATTCGGGGCAGTACGAAGCGATAGTTTCCGACGGGTTCGACTCTCTTCCGAGAGTTGACCAAGCGGTCGTCGCGGTATGGGCGGACGGCTTATCGCGAGTTTTTTATCGAGAAGAACGTTCACGCCGAAAAGGCTTATTTTGCAGCCGATGAAACATTCGGAAGAATTGAGACGGCGGCTGATCGAAAGCGGCTACGGCATAGTAAAAGATTATACGATAGAGGACTGCGGGAAGG
>CALGVF010000198.1 GCA_937920115.1 uncultured Clostridia bacterium | reverse complement strand
TATTGACCAATTCTCATTGTGCACCTTCCTTATACGTTCTCAACTTTTACCATGTGCGAAACGAGAGCCAACTGACCCTGAAGCGCAGCGTTATCGGTAAAAATCTTCGAATGATTAATTTTTCTGAGCCCTAAAGCGGCGATGACTGCTTTCTGCTTGGGAAGACAGGCGATCGTGCTTTTTATAAGAGTTACTTTAACTTGTTTTTCCATCTCAAAGTACCTCCTTAACCTAAAATCTCTTCGGCGGACTTACCGCGAAGCGCGGCAACTTCTTCAACCGTTTTGAGTTCGTTAAGTCCTTCGATTACGGCCTTAACCATGTTGACGGGGTTGCTCGTTCCGTGAGATTTGGTTCTGATGTTCTTTATGCCTACGGCTTCCATTACCGCACGAACGGGGCCGCCGGCGATAACGCCGGTACCTTCTTCGGCGGGCATCATGAGAACCGAGCCTCTGCCGAATTTTCCGATCACGGTGTGAGGAATAGTGGTGTTAACCAAGGAAACCTTGCGCATTGCTTTTTTAGCCTGAGCGGTCGCCTTTTCGATTGCTTCGGGAACTTCGTTCGCCTTTCCGCTGCCGCATCCTACTTTGCCGTTCTCGTCGCCAACGACCACGAGAGCCGCAAAACGCATTTTGCGTCCGCCCTTAACAACTTTGGTAATACGGTTGACGGCTATAAGTTTTTTGCAAAGACCGTCGTCGCGATCCTGCTTTCTTTGAGGTCTGTTATTCTCTTTTGCCATTTTTCGCTCCTCCTCTTAGAATTTTAAGCCGCCTGCTCTGGCGCCGTCTGCTAAACTTTGTACTCTGCCGATGTAAAGGTAACCGCCTCTGTCGAATACGACGTTCTCGATACCCTTGGCAACCGCTTTCTTCGCGAGTTCTTCGCCGACAACCTTAGCCTGCTCGCTCTTGGTCTTGCCCTTTACGAGTTCCGCTACCGCTTTGTCTCTCGTCGAGCAAGCGACAAGGGTGTTGCCCTTTACGTCGTCGATGATCTGCGCGTAAATGTTGCTGAGACTTCTGTATACGCAGAGTCTCGGGCATTCCGCAGTTCCGGAAATCTTAACCCTTACTCTTTCGTGTCTCTTCTTTCTATCCGTATTCTTATCAATTTTAGATATCATATCAGTTTACTCCTTATTTACCCGCCGTCTTGCCTTCCTTACGTTCGATGGTCTCGTCTTTGTAAGCGATACCGTAGCCGTGGTAAGGTTCGGGCTTTCTGATTGCTCTGATATTCGACGCGATTTGTCCTACGAGGACTTTGTCGATTCCCTTTACGCTGATTTCCGTCGGGGATACAGCCGTAAGAGTGATTCCGTCAACCGCGTTTACCACTACGTTGTGGCTGAAACCGACCGATAAGGTTATATCTTTTCCCGTCTGAGCGACTTTCCAACCTACGCCGTTTACTACGAGCGATTTTTCATAGCCCTTAGTTACTCCGACTACCATGTTGTGGAGAAGCGCTCTGTACAAGCCGTGCTTCGCCTTTACCGCCGCTTCTTCGGACGCTCTCGTAACGTGAGCGACGTTTCCGTCTACGTTGAAGCCGATGTTAGCCGCGTCGTAGTCCTGAGTAAGCGTTCCCAAAGGTCCTTTTACAGTAAGCAAGCCGTTGTCTGCCGTTAAAGTTACTCCTGCCGGTAACGAAACCGGCTCTCTGCCTATTCTTGACATTCTTCGACCTCCTTACCAAACGTACGCAAGAACTTCGCCGCCGTGGTTGGACTTTCTTGCCGCCTTGTCCGTCATTACGCCCTTCGGGGTGGAAATTATCGCGATTCCGAGTCCTCCGAGTACTTTCGGAAGTTCCTCGCAACCTGCGTAAATTCTGAGTCCGGGCTTCGATATTCTTTTAAGTCCGTTGATAACTCTTTCGCCCTTAGGTCCGTATTTCAATTCGATTACGATCTTGCCCTGTACGTCGCCGTCTTCTTTGACTACGTCGTATTTAGCGATGTAACCTTCGTCTAAAAGTATCTGCGCGATTGACTTTTTCATATTCGACATAGGAATTTCCACAGTCTCGTGTTTAACCGTCAATGCGTTTCTGATGCGCGTAAGCATATCTGCGATAGGATCTGTCATTTTTATCTAAACCTCCTCTTACCAACTTGCCTTCTTAACGCCGGGGATTTGTCCCTTGTATGCTAATTCTCTGAAACAGATACGGCATATTCCGTATTTTTTCAGAACGGCGTGCGGTCTTCCGCAGATAGAACATCTCGTATATCCTCTCGTGGAGAATTTCGGTGTCTTTTTCTGTTTATTTATCATTGCTGTTTTTGCCATGATTCGTGTTCTCCTTAATTAGCCTTGAAAGGCATTCCCATTGCTTTGAGAAGTTCTCTTGCCTCTTCGTCCGTCTTAGCCGTGGTTACGATACAAATATCGAAACCTCTGACTTTTTCTACCTGATCGTACTGAATTTCGGGGAATATAAGTTGTTCCTTAACGCCCATAGCATAGTTTCCTCTGCCGTCGAACGATTTGGAAGGTACTCCTCTGAAATCTCTTACTCTCGGAAGAGCGATAGATACGAGTTTGTCAAAGAAATCGTACATTCTGTCGCTTCTCAAAGTAACTTTGATACCGACGTTCATTCCCTCTCTGACTTTGAAGTTCGCTACCGACTTCTTCGCTTTGGTAAGCACGGGCTTCTGTCCCGAAATAAGCGTGAGTTCCTGCTGAGCCTGCTGAACGCTCTTCGCGTTGTCCTTTACGTCGCCGAGTCCGCTGTTAATCGTTATCTTGACGAGTTTCGGACATTCGTTTATGTTCTTATATCCGAAATGCTTCATGAGATACGGGACGACTTCTTTCTCGTACAGGTCTCTCTTTCTGCTAACATACTTGGAATCGGTTACAGTTTCCTTAGCAACCTGAGTCTTTTTGTCTGCCATTTTTAATCTCCTTATTCGGCTTTATCTTCCGCCGCTTTCTTAGCCGCGGTCTTTCTCGTTGTTTTCTTCGGAGCGTCCGCGGTCTTAGCCTCTGCGGTCTTCTTCGTCGAAGTCTTCTTTGCGGTCGTCTTGGTAGCAGCCGCTTTCTTAGCAGCCTTCTTAGCCTCTGCCTTTACGTCGAGAGACGCTCCGCATTTTTTGCATACTCTTATCTTCTTGTCGCCGTCTACGACGTATCCTACTCTCGTATTCTTTCCGCAAGCGGGGCATACTATAAGTACGTTGGAAGCGTTGATCGAGCCGACCTGCGAAACGATTCCGCTGGTCTCGCCCGCTCTTCTCGCTTTCTGGTGTTTACGCTGAACGCAAACGCCGTCAACCTTAATCATATTCGCTTCCGTGTCTACGGAAAGAACCTTTCCCGTGGACTTCTTGTCTTTTCCGGCAACTACATATACGGTGTCATTCTTTTTGATTTTCATAGTCCGATCTCCTTACAGCACTTCCGGTGCAAGCGATATGATTTTCATATAATCTTTTTCACGAAGTTCTCTCGCGACAGGTCCGAAGATACGGGTTCCTCTCGGTTGCTTCTGATTGTCGATTATTACCGCCGCGTTGTCGTCGAATCTGATATGCGTACCGTCGGGTCTGCGAAGACCTTTGGAACTTCTGACGATTACGGCTTTAACTACGTCGCCTTTCTTTACGGCTCCGCCCGGAGTCGCAGTCTTGACGCTGGCAACGATTACGTCGCCGATGTTTCCACATTTTCTGAACGAGCCGCCGAGAACTCTTATGCACATGATTTCCTTTGCGCCCGAGTTGTCCGCAACTTTTAATCTGGTCTGCGGTTGTATCATAAACTTTTGCTCCTCCTAAGATTATTTAGCCTTTTCGATTATTTCGGCTACTCTCCAATTCTTGTCTTTGGAGAGTTTTCTGGTCTCGACTATTCTGACCTTATCGCCTACGCCGCACGTATTTTCTTCGTCGTGCGCTTTGTATTTCTTGGTCGTCGTAATGGTCTTTTTGTAAAGGGGATGCGTAGCCTTCATTTCTACGCTTACTACGACGGTCTTATCCATTTTGTCGGATACTACGAGTCCGACTCTTTCTTTTCTTAAATTTCTTTCCATCTTCGTTCCTCCGCATTAAGCCTTCGCCTTGATTTCTCTCGCGCGAATTTCAGTCTTAATTCTCGCAATATCCTTTTTGGTGGAGTTAATCACGTTGGGATTTTCGAGTTCGTTTACTGCGTGGCGGAAACGAAGATTGAAGAGTTCGTCTTTGAGTTCGGTAAGTTTTACCTGCAACTCATCGTTGGTCATTCCGTGAATTTCCTGCGCTTTCATGTTTAACCTTCAACTCCTTCCGTTATTTTTTCTTTTACCACGAACTTCGTCTTAATCGGAAGTTTGTGTCCTGCAAGACGCATAGCCTCTCTCGCGTCGGCTTCCGCTACTCCTGCCATTTCAAACAGAACTCTTCCCGGCTTTACGACAGCCGCCCAATATTCTACTCCGCCTTTTCCGGAACCCATTCTCGTTCCGGCAGGTTTTTTAGATATAGGCTTGTGAGGGAAAATGTCTATCCATACCTGTCCGCCACGTTTGACGAATCTGGTCATCGCTATTCTTGCCGCTTCGATCTGGTTGGAAGTGACCCATGCCGATCCTTCCGCCACGAGAGCGTAATCGCCGTAAGCGATTTTGTTACCCTTCGTAACTTTACCCGTCATTCTGCCGCGGTGCTGCATTCTTCTTTTAACTCTCTTTGGCATCAACATAATTAAGCCTCGCCTCCTTCGGTCTTCTTAACCGCTCCGAGTACTTCGCCTTTGTAGATCCAAACTTTGATACCGATCGCTCCGAAAGTGGTGTGTGCGGTAGCAAAACCGTAATCTATGTCCGCGCGAAGGGTTTGAAGAGGAATAGAACCGTCGTGGTACTGCTCGCATCTCGCGATTTCCGCGCCGTCAAGACGTCCGCTTACCATTACCTTTATTCCTTTTACGCCCATTCTCATAGACTTGCCGATAGCCTGTTTCATACATCTTCTGAACGAGGCTCTCTTTTCAAGTTGAGCCGCTATCGACTCCGCTACGAGTTGCGAATCGCAATCGGGTTTCTTGACTTCGACGATATTTACCGCAACCTGCTTGCCTTTCGTGACTTTTGCAAGTTGCTTTTTGATTACCTCGATGCCCGCGCCCGCTTTGCCGATAAGAACGCCCGGTCTCGCGGTGTGAATCGTGATAGCGATTCTGCCCGCCGCTCTCTCGATAGTGATTTTCGAGATCGCCGCCGAATAATAGGTGTTCTTAATGAAATCTCTTATGTCGTAATCTTCTTTAAGGAACGCTCCGAAGTCTTTTTTATCTGCAAACCACTGAGTGTCCCAGCCTTTGATTACTCCTACTCTTAAACCGTGTGGATTAACTTTCTGTCCCATAACGTCCTCCTGATTATTCAGCCTTGTCTACAACAACCGTGATATGGCTCGTTCTTTTAAGGATTCTGAATCCTCTGCCGTGAGCCATAGGCTGCATTCTTTTGAGCGTCGGACCTTGATCCGCATAGCACGCTTTTATGACAAGTTCGCTTCTGTCGTAACCTTTGTTATGTTCGGCGTTCGCAGCCGCGGAAAGCAATACTTTCTTAATCGGCTCGCAGCCCGCCTTCGGGATGTTTTCGAGCATCGCTACGGCGTCGGTTACTTTCTTTCCTCTTATTACGTCAAGAACGGGTCTGATTTTATAAGGGGATATTCTGATAAATTTAGCGGTTGCGGAAACCTCCGTTTTAGCGGCGGCGTTCGCAGCGTACGCTTTCTTTCTTTCTCTGACATTCGTTGCCATTATTCTCTACCTCTCTCTCCGCTTATTTACCGGTCGTCTTAGAACCCGCGTGTCCCTTGAATGTTCTGGTCGGAGCGAACTCGCCGAGTTTGCATCCTACCATATCTTCGGTAATATATACCGGAACGTGTTTTCTTCCGTCGTGTACGGCTATCGTATGACCGACCATCTGAGGAAATATAGTCGAACTTCTCGACCATGTTTTGAGTACCGATTTTTTGTTCTCGGCGTTCAGAGCCTCTACTCTTTTAAGCAACTTTTCTTGAACGAAAGGTCCTTTCTTTACACTTCTGCTCATACTTTTTACTCTCCTCAATTAACTCTTTTAAGAATAAACTTATCAGTCTTATTCTTCTTCTTTCTCGTCTTGTAGCCGAGAGCCGGTTTACCCCACGGAGTAAGCGGACCTGCGTGTCCGACGGGAGCGCGTCCTTCACCACCGCCGTGCGGGTGATCGCACGGGTTCATTACGGAACCTCTGACGGTGGGTCTGATACCCATGTGTCTCGTCTTACCTGCTTTACCTACTCTGATTATCTCGTGGTCGAGGTTGCCTACCTGTCCGATAGTCGCCTTGCACTTAACCGAAACGTATCTCATTTCGCCGCTCGGCATTTTGAGAGTAGCCATTCCGTTCTCTCTTGCCATAAGTTGAGCAGCCATACCCGCAGATCTCGCGATCTGACCGCCTTTGCCGGGTTGAAGTTCGATGTTGTGAATCATCGTACCTACGGGGATAAATTCGAGAGGAAGGGCGTTTCCCACCTTTATATCGGCGTCCTTTCCGGATACGATAACGTCTCCGACGTTAAGTCCCAAAGGAGCGAGGATATATCTCTTTTCTCCGTCCTTGTAGCAAAGAAGGGCGATGTTTGCCGTTCTGTTCGGATCGTATTCGATAGTCTTTACTACCGCTTCGATTCCGTCTTTATTTCTCTTGAAATCGATTATACGATATTTTCTTCTGTTGCCGCCGCCGCGATGACGAACGGTTATTTTTCCCTGAGCGTTTCTGCCCGCGTTGTGTCTCTGATCTTCTAACAGCGATCTTTCGGGCTTCGTCGTCGTGATTTCTTCATACGTCGAAACCGTCATGAAACGACGCGCTGCGGAAGTCGGTTTATATCTCTTAATACCCATTTCTTATATCCTCCGTATTACTGCAACGACTCAAAGAACTTAATGCCCTTGCTGTCTTTTTTAAGGGTTACGATTGCCTTTTTATAATCGGACGTATAACCCTGAGATCTGCCCATTCTTTTAAGTTTGCCGTGGCAGTTCATCGTGTTTACTTTCTCGACCTGTACGTCGAATCTTCTTTCAACTTCGAGTTTGATTTCGGTCTTGTTCGCGTCTTTCGCGACCACGAAAGAATACTTCTTATCCTTTATCGACTCGTAACTCTTCTCGGAAAGAATAGGTTTTATAATGATATCTCTTTCCATAAATTATTCTTCAACCTCCTGATTTGCGAAATTGTTGTCGAACATCTCTCCGTATACTTCTTGAAGATGGTCTACGGCGTCTGCGGATATTACGAGAACGCTGTTTCTTACCACGTCGTACGTGTTAAGTTCGTTTACGGGAATGGTGTTGAGTTTTTCAAGGTTGTTAGCCGCTCTGATTACGAGGCTGTCGTTGTCGCTCATTACCATAAGGACGGTCTTGTTGTCAAACTTGAAAGCGTTTAAGAACGCAACCATTTCCTTCGTCTTGCCGTTTTCTACCGCGATATTGTCGATAACGTACATATCGTTGTCCGCAAGTCTTTTCGAGATAGCCGACAAAAGAGCCCCGCGACGAGCAAATTTGTTCATTTTCTTGCTGAAATCTCTCGACTTCGGAGCGAATACGACTCCGCCCTTTATCCACTGAGGAGCCCTTATCGAACCCTGTCTCGCGTTGCCCGTTCCCTTCTGTCTCCACGGCTTTCTTCCGCCGCCTCTGACTTCCGTTCTCGTAAGGGTTCCTTTCGTTCCCTGACGCATGTTGGCAAGTCTCGTTACTACCGCCTGATGAATGAGCGATTCGTTATACTCTGCTTCAAACAGGTTGCTCAGTTCTTTCGTTCCGACTTCCTGTCCTTTCATATTATATACTTTTACGTTTGGCATAGTTTTTCACGCTCCTTATTTACCGCTCTTTACGGTGTTGGATACCGTAATTATTCCGCCCTTCGGTCCGGGAATGGCTCCCTTTATGAGAAGTACGTTTCTCGCAGCGTCAACCTTGACTACTTCGAGGTTCTGAATCGTTACTCTTTCGTGACCGTATTGTCCGGGCATGTGTTTGTTCTTGAATACTCTCGACGGAGTGCTGTTCGCGCCCATAGAACCCACTTCTCTGTGTACCGGTCCTACGCCGTGAGTCATTTTCAATCTGTGCTGATTCCATCTTTTGATAACGCCCGAGAAGCCGTGACCTTTGGTAAGACCTACCACGTCGACCTTATCGCCTGCGACGAAGGTTTCTACCGTGATAACTTGTCCTACGGCATATTTCGATACGTCGTCGAATTTGAATTCTTTAAGAACTTTAAGGGGCGCAACGCCTACCTTTTTGAACTGACCTGCGTCGGGCTTGTTTACTCTCTTTTCGTCCGCCGCTCCGAAGCCGACTTTCACCGCTTCGTATCCGTCTTTACCGACAGTCTTAATCTGTACGACCGGGCAAGGACCTGCTTCTACGACTGTTACAGGGATTACTTTTCCGTCTGCGGAAAAGATCTGAGTCATACCCAACTTCTTTCCAATGATTGCTTTATTCATAGATAAAGTTCACCTCCGAATATATTTAAATGTTTCTTTTTGCCTGAAATTAGAGTTTAATTTTTACGTCGACGCCTGCGGGAAGGTGGATACTGTCCAAAATCTTAGCGTTAGTCGAGTAAATGTCGATAAGTCTCTTATACGTTCTGATTTCGAACTGCTCTCTGCTGTCCTTGTACTTGTGGGGCGAACGAAGAATAGTAACAACTTCTTTCTCGGTCGGAAGAGGAATCGGTCCGCTTATTTTAGCGCCTGCTTTCTTCATCGTCTCGACTATTCTTTCGGTTGCCTGATCGACCATCTTGTGGTCGTAAGCCGCCAACTTAATTCTGATTTTTTGTCCTGCCATTTTGTTACCTCCGAATTTATACTAACAACTTCGCCGTGTGTGTCGCGTTTAATTCAATAAAAAAATCACTCGCCGCTGTGTGTTTGCAAGTGACCCTCTATCGCGTTAAGCGCAGTTAGTCGCAAGAGTTTAACTCTCACATTTGTCAACAAAAATTATCTTCCTACTTTTACGAATCGGGTCCGGTTCCCGATAAAAAGCGTGGATTAAGTAACTTTTTGTCTCAACCCATATTTAACACAGCCTACATATCATACCATTATGAAAAGGATATGTCAAACGATTTTCGGATATTTTTAAAAAAATTTTTATTTTTTGTCGAAATTATTTTTAGTCGCGTTCGTCGCATATATTATATGCGTATATTATATAATGATATAATCTCAAAACTTGCCATAGGCAAACATAACTGCCGACAGGCAATATCACTGCGATAGCAATATAACTACCGACAGGTAATATAACTTTGCAAAGCAAAATACAACTCTCGTTTTACGGGACGCCGAGGGCGTCATCCCCTACGGCCGCAAAACAACTTGCCGACAGGCAAATATAACTGCCGATAGGCAATATCACTGCCGTCAGGCAATATCACTGCCGTCAGGCAATATCACTGCCGTCAGGCAATATCACTGCCGTCAGGCAATATCACTGCCG
>CALGVF010000197.1 GCA_937920115.1 uncultured Clostridia bacterium | reverse complement strand
GACCTCTTTCGTCAACTCCGTTGACACCTTCCCCAAAGGGGAAGGCAAGAAAAATGGCGATATATCCTCGTTTTTTTTGAAATAGCCGGCATTTGCTGCGAAAACTAAAATAGGTTTTATTTTTTTACAGCCACTTTCTTTAAGTCTATTTTATACATTAAAGAGTTTTCAATACTTCGCCGACAAGTTTCATATCTACTTTGCCTGCGTAATTCGTCTTAAAATGCTTCATTACCAACGGCACGGTCTTGTCGTCGAGTTTTTCGATTATTCCCTTTATCTCTTCCGCGGAAAGCAATTTCGGAAGATACTGCTTCACCGTTTCGAGTTGGAGGTCAAGACTTGCGACCGTCTCCGCTCTGCCCGCTTTTACAAAACCTTCCCTCTCTTCCGTGAGTTCGTTCACAGTCTTTTGCAAAATCTTCGTAACGTCCGCGTCGGTTATCTCTTCGCCCGCCGCTTTCTTCTCGATTCCCGCAAGCATAAGTTTGTTGATTACTACGTTCAAAGCCGCCACGGCGTCCTTATCGTGAGCCTTCATTGCCTCGATTTTTACTTTCTTGAAATCTTCTATCTTCATATTTTTTATCTCCTTTCGCTTTTATTTTAGCCCCTCGGACTGTATTTGTCAATCATTAGTTCATAGTTACGTCTTTTAATTTTTCGTATTTTTCTATCGCCGCTTTTCTGAGTTCACCTAACCCCGACGGCTCGGCAAACGCTTCGTCGCACAGTTTTTTAGCCGTGAATATCACCGACGGCGAGTATACCAAATTCCCCAAATCTCCGAGGAATTTTCCGCTCTGCCGCGTACCCATAAAGTCGCCGCTTCCTCGCATCTCGAAGTCCTTTTCGGCAATTTTGAATCCGTCCGTATTCTCGCAGACCGTTTTCAGTCTTTCCAAAGCCTTTTCGTCGTCGCTCTTCGTGTACAAAAAACAATAACTCTTGTCGCCGCCTCTGCCTACTCTGCCTCGCAGTTGGTGGAGTTGCGACAAGCCGAATCTCTCGGCGTTGTATATTACCATTACCGTCGCGTTCGGCACGTCGATACCGACTTCGACTACCGTCGTAGACACGAGCAAATCAAAGTTTTTCGCCTTGAAGTCCGCCATAACCTGCGATTTTTCGGCGTCTTTCATTTTACCGTGCAGGAGTCCGACTCTGACTCCCGAAAGTTTCGTCTTTAATTCCTCGAAGAGTTCCGTAACGCTCATAAGCGTACCTTCTTCGTCCTCGTCGATTTTCGGACAAACGCAGAAAACCTGCCTCCCGCTTTTCACGGTGTTCTCGATAAACCCGAGCATACCCTCGTACTTGCGTTCGGGAACCAAAAAAGTCGCTATCTCTTGTCTCGCTTTCGGCTTGTCCTTAATTTCCGTGACGTCGAGGTCGCCGTAGAAAATGAGCGAAACCGTCCTCGGAATGGGCGTCGCACTCATTACAAGCACGTCGGGGATAACCCCTTTTGCGACGAGCGCGCTTCTCTGCTGAACGCCGAATCTGTGCTGTTCGTCGCACACGCACATCGAGAGATTATAGAACTCGACGTCGCCCTGAATTACGGCGTGAGTGCCGACGACTATTCTCGCCTTGCCCGATTTTATATCCTGCTTTACAAGTCGCTTTTCGGACGCTTTAAGCGAACCGCTGAGAAAAACCACTTCATAATCGGGAAACATTGACTTAATTATCCTGAAATTCTGTTCGGCGAGTATTTCGGTAGGAGCGAGCATAGCCGCTTGATAACCGCTTTTCACCGCCGAATATATAGCACATAATGCAACCGCCGTTTTACCGCTGCCGACGTCCCCTTGCAGAAGTCTGTTCATGGAACGTGGGCTTGTAAGGTCGCCGAAAATCTCGTTCACGGCGTGCTTTTGACCATCCGTAAACTCGAAACCAAATCTCTTGGTAAACTCACGCATCTCGTTCGCCCCGCAGGAATACTGATTTATTCTGACCTGCTGTCTGTCGCCTTTTATGAACCGAAACGCCGAAATAAGAGTGAAATATTCTTCGGTCGCGATACGCTCGGCGGCGAGTTTGGTCTGTACCGAATCGGACGGCGAATGGACTTCCGCATAAGCGGCTTTAAGGCTCGAAAGACCGTATTTTTTCGAGATTTTATCGGGGATAACACTCTTCAAATCGAGGGCGAAAACGGCGCTTTTAATACAGTCTCTGACCGTTTTCTGATTGAGGTTGCCCTTTAAAGTATAAACGGGAATAATGCCTTTAAGCCGAACGTTGTTGTCGAGCGGCTCGAACGACGGGTTTACCATAGAAACGCCGCCGAAGTCGCTTTTGATTCTGCCGTAAAAAAGGTATTCCTCGCCGACTTTAAGGTGACTTATGACGTAAGGTTGATTGAACCAAATAACGGTGAAGCCCCTTATACCCTGTTCGCAAAGAATCCGCACGCATCTGAGTTTTCTCGCGGTGGTAAACATTTTCGGAACGGTCGCGACCCTGCCGACTGTTAAGACCACGTCGTTGTGGTAGCACTTTTCCAAAGGAGTGATTTTCCGCAAATCGAGGTAATTTTTCGGGAAATGTTTTACGAGGTCGTCAGCGGTTAAAATGCCCATTTTAGCAAAATCGGCGGCTCTTTTATCGCTTATTCCTTTTATTTTTGTTATTTCCATACTTAACCTCTTTTAATAAACGTATCTAATCTGATATTATAACTTGCCGTAAGGCAAATATCACTGCCGTTAGGCAATATCACTCTTACTGTCGCCCCCTACGCCGCAAGGCAAATATCACTGCCGCAGGCAATATCACTTACCGAAAGGTAAATTTCACTTTGCGAAGCAAAATATAACTCCCGTTTTTCGGGACGCCGAGGGCGTCGTCCCCTACGGCTGTAAAACAACTTGCCGCAAGGCAAATACAACTTTGCAACGCAAAAAAAACTTGCCGCAGGCAATATAACTTTGCGAAGCAAAATATAACTCCCGTTTTTCGGGACGCCGAGGGCGTCGTCCC
>CALGVF010000196.1 GCA_937920115.1 uncultured Clostridia bacterium | reverse complement strand
TCGCCGAGCCACCTTCCCCGAAGGTGACGGCAAAAATAGATCATAATCAAAATTTACCCCCGAAGGAGGAAGCGAAACGATACGCTTTGTAAGTTCTCTCTTGAATGCGGAACGATACGCTTTGTATGTTCTCTTTAATGAGAGAATAAGGGTAATAACGGTGCTTTGGCTCTATAATATTATAGTCTAAAACATAAATTAAATATTTTAAAGCCCCTTTTACAAGGAATGGCTTTTACAAAAAAACGAAACGTCTTCCGTTTCGGAACTTCGGAAGAAAATAAGGCCGATACAACGCAATCAACCAAGCGAGAAACGTCGGCGATTTTGATGAGAAAAAAGGCGACTTTTTGCAGTAATAGTTATCCCTATTACAAGAAAAGGCAACGCATTTTATCGCAAAATCGACAGTTTATCGCGACGCGTTTCATTGCATTGTTGAGGCTAAGAAAAGGAGAACGAGAGAAATGGCTCTTGTGGAATTAAAAAACGTAAGCAGAATATATAAAAGCGGCGAACACGAACAAAAAGCGTTGGACGACGTAGACCTCGAATTCGGCGAAGGCAAATTCATAGTTGTTTTAGGACCGAGCGGAGCGGGCAAAAGCACGCTGTTAAACTTACTCGGAGGACTCGACAGTCCGACCGAAGGAACAATCGTCGTGGACGGACAGGACATATCGAAATTGTCCGCGGACGAACTTGCGGAATACAGAGCGAAATCGGTAGGTTTCGTATTTCAGTTTTACAACCTCATACCGACCCTTACGGTAAGAGAAAACGTAGAACTCGTAAATCAGATTTCGCCGAACCCGCTTTCGGGCGAACAAATGATAGAAGAAGTCGGACTTTCCGACCACTTAAACAATTTCCCGTCCGAACTTTCGGGCGGCGAACAGCAGAGAGTCTCGATAGCGAGGGCATTGGCTAAAAACCCGAAGATACTTCTTTGCGACGAGCCGACGGGCGCACTCGATTCGGAAACGGGCGTCGTCGTACTCAAATTGCTTCTTAAAATGGCAAGAAACTACGGCAAAACGATAATAATAGTCACGCACAATCAGAACATCGCGAAAATGGCTGACGAAGTCGTGAGAGTTAAGAACGGCAAAATCAAATCTGTCGAAATGCAGGAAAACCCGCTCGACGCGGACGAGGTGGATTGGTAATGCTATTCAAAAAACTTATCCGCACGATGGGTGTGTACAAGGCGCAATTCATTTCTATGATAATAATGATTGCCCTCGGCGTGGCGATAGTCGTCGGTTTCAATATCGAATGGGTGAGTATCGACAAGAACACTAAGAACTTTTACGAGGCTTCGGGTTTTGCCGATTACAGAATTTCGACGGACAGTGCCTTGTCGCCCTTTTCAAAAGAGGACGCCGAAAAGATAAAGAATATCGACGGCGTAAAGGAAGTTTCGAGATATATTTCGGTTAACTGTGCCGTTGCGGGGTCAGATGAAAAGACCTTAGCCCTTACCGTTACCGAAAATCCGAAAGTCTCGTACTTTTTAAGCGAAAGCGGCGAGCCTTACGACGAAAACAGTCTGGACGGCGGTTGGCTTTCCTACAAATACGCGAACGAAAACAATATAAAAGTCGGCGACAGCGTTAAATTCTCGTTCAGCGGATATACGTTCGAGGTTAATGTCAAAGGACTTGTAAGGTCGAGCGAATATCTCGTCTGCGTAAAGGACGAAACGCAACTTATGCCTAAGTTCGAATTGCACGGATTTATATATATTTCGCCCGCAATGTTCAAAGCCGTGATAAAAGAGAAAAACCCGTTTATGACCGACGGTTATTTTCCGCAGATAAACGTAATTTCCGATATGGAAGCGACCGAGTTCAAGGCGGCGGTCGATAAGGCTCTCGGCAAGACTACGCTTGTTCTGACGAGAGACGAAACCCCGTCCTATTCGCTCGCTCAGGGCGAAGTCGAAGAGGGTAAGACTATGGGTTCGATACTGCCCGTAATTTTCCTTCTTATCGCCGTTTTAACAATGGTCACGACAATGCACAGAATAACTCAGAAAGAGAAAGTTCAGATAGGAACTCTCAAAGCGTTGGGCTTCAAGGATAAAACGATTGTTCTTCATTATACTTCTTACGCTCTCGCGATAGGTATAATCGGCTCCGTTTTCGGTATCGGGCTTGGATTTTTAATAGGAAAATTCGTTTTCAGCGAGGGCGGCTCGATGGGAACTTATCTCGATATGCCGAGTTGGAGACTTTACGTTCCTTGGTTCTGTTGGGTAATAATAGTCGGAATGATTGCATTCTTAACGTTTATAGGCTTCCTGTCCGTTAAGAAAATACTTAAAGGCACGCCTGCGGACGCGTTACGCCCTTACGTTCCGAAGAAGTCGAAAAAACTTCTGCTCGAAAGAACGCCGCTTTGGAACAAACTTCCGTTCGCTGCGAAGTGGAATTTAAGGGATATTATGAGACACAAGTCGAGGTCGATAATGACCCTTATAGGCGTTGTCGGGTGTATGGTAATTATAGTCGGCTCGTTCGGTATGAAGGACACTATGGACGGCTTTGTAGACTCGTATTACAACACCGCAATGAATTACTCCTCGCAGATTTTCGTGAGCGACGACGCGAAAAAAGAGAACGTCGATACGCTTATAGACAAGTATTCGGCAGATTACAGCGGCAGCGTAGGGGTCGAGTACGAGAATAAAGCGTATTCGGTCGAAGTGTATTCGATTACCCACGACAAAATCAGATTTTTAAGCGACGATTCGGACTCGACGGTGACTCTTCCCGACGACGGGGCGTTCGTCTGCCGCAGAATAGCGGAAAAGTATAATCTGAAAGCGGGCGATAAAATCGTCGTCAAACCTTACGGGAAGAGCGATAAATTCACGCTTACCGTTAAGGGAACGGTTCGTTCTCAGAGCGAAAGAATAGTCATAAGCAAAAAATACGCCGACTCGCTCGGGTTCGATTTCGAGATTTCGTCGCTGTATACAGATACCGACAGAACGGTCATAAAAAATGACCAATCTTCGGCTGCGGCGGCGGTTAAGAGCATTCAGGACAAAAAGGATATTATCGACACTTTCGACACGTTCTTTGAGATAATGAACGAAATGATTATTTTGCTCGTCGTAGTCGGGGCTGTACTCGGAATAGTCGTTCTGTATAACCTCGGAACAATGAGTTATTCGGAGCGTTACAGGGAAATGGCGACTTTGAAAGTCGTCGGTTTCAAGGACAAAAAAATCGGCAGAATACTTATCGAACAAAACGTGTGGCTTACGATTGTCGGAATGATTATCGGACTGCCGCTCGGCTTCCTCACGCTCGATTATCTCGTAAAAGCGCTTGCG
Source organism: uncultured Clostridia bacterium (assembly GCA_937920115.1). GTDB lineage: Bacteria > Bacillota > Clostridia > Christensenellales > Borkfalkiaceae > UBA10281. Next base: position 4,215 of record CALGVF010000196.1, on the reverse strand, counting down.
AGCGAGTACGAAATGAGGGTAACGGTCGGAGCAATGACGTATATAGCAGGCGTAGCGATAACGTTCGGCGTATCGCTTCTCGTCGGGTTCTTGGTGGCGAGAAAGAACAAAAAAATCGATATGGTTGAGGCGCTTAAAGGAGCGGAGTAAAATATGAAGAAAATAACATTAAAAATTGACGGAATGAGATGCGGAATGTGCGAAACGCACGTCTGCGACTTTATAAGGAAGAATTTTAACGTAAAGAAAGTTACCGCCTCGCACGTTAAGGGCGAAGCGACGATAATCAGCGAATATCACATAGACGCAGAGCAATTAAAAAGCGTAATCGGCAGTACGGGGTATCGCGTATCGGAGGTAACGGAAGAGGAATACGTTAAAAAGGGGCTTTTCGGTTTATTCAAGAAAGACTGAAAGGCAGTAATCAACGCTGAAAAAGTCAAGACTTATCGTTAAATTATCAGTCGTTTAAAAAGGCAACGGCAAAAGCGATAAAGCGAATAAAAACGAAGATAAACCGCCCGAGGCGACAGTTTAACTGTCGCCTCGGGCGGTTTGTTTATATTTACGTTTTTAAAATTCTATCATAAAGTCGTCGAAACGTAGGCGAGAAGGTCGTCTTTTAATTTCGCCGACTTTTCTTCCGTCTCCGCGTTCGTCATTGCGTAAAACTTTAACTTCGGTTCCGTGCCGCTCGGTCTTACTACGAGTTCAAATCCTTCGCCTTTGTATTTCAGTACGTTGCTCTTCGGAAGTCCGTCTATTCCGAGAGAGTAGTCTTTTACGCTTTCGACTTTTCGTCCGAGTATCTCTTTCGGCGGGTTACTTCTAAGGTTTTTCATAAAGTCCGACATAAATATCATTCCCTTTTCGCCCTCGAAATACTTTGAGTAAAGCCCCGTCGAATAATATCCGAATTTCTCGTATATATCGTTTAAAGCGTCGATTAAATCGAGTCCTTTTTCTCTATAATAACATACCGCTTCGACTATCGTCATTACCGCCGAAATCGAGTCTTTATCCCTCGCGTGAACGCCGACCAAGTAGCCGTAACTCTCTTCCATTCCGAACAGGAAATTCTCGTTTTTCGCCCTGTCTATCGTCTCGCCGATATATTTGAAACCTGTGAGTACGCTGTACGTTTTAACGCCGAACGCCGCCGCGATTTTCTCGATAAGCGGAGAAGATACGACCGTTTCTACAACGTAGGAGTTCTTCGGAATTTCGCCTTTCGCCTTTCTCACGCTGAGTAGATAATATTCCATAACGGCGCCCGTTTCGTTGCCGTTGAAGAGTCTGTACGAGCCGTCTTTGTCTCTCACCGCGATACCCATTCTGTCCGCGTCGGGGTCGGTCGCTATAACGAGTTCCGCTTTTTCCTTTTCGGCGAGTTCCAACGCCTTTTTCAAAGCGGCTTTTTCCTCGGGGTTCGGGAACGGACAAGTGGTGAAATTGCCGTCGGGGTTTTCCTGCTCGGGAACGACCGTGTAGTCCGTAATTCCCATTTTAGCAAGTATTTTTCTGACGGGAACAAGCCCCGTGCCGTTGAGCGGAGTATATATTATCTTCGGGGCGAATTTCTTGTCGAACGGCAGAGAATAGCCGTAAATCGCGTCTATAAATTCGTCGAGAATCTCGCCGCCCAAAACGTGGACAAGCGACGGGTTTTTGTCGAATTTCTCGAAATAATCGTGTTTTTCGATTAAGTCGGTCACTTCGCTTGCCGCTTCGTCGGTGAGTTGACAGCCTTTGTCGTTGTACGCCTTGTAGCCGTTGTATTCCTTCGGGTTGTGACTTGCCGTAATGACGAGTCCGCCTCCAACGCCGAGACTTCGAACTGCGAACGAAAGTACGGGGGTAGGGGTTAAACGGTCGAAAACGTAAGCCGTAACGCCGAAAGAAGAAAGTACGTCAGCCGCCAAAAAAGCGAATTCTCTCGACATATTTCTGCTGTCGTAGGCTATGCACGCCGACTTTTTGCCGTTTGCAATAAGGTAATCGGCGAAGCCCATAGTCGCCCTGCCGACCGTGTAAACGTTCATGCGGTTGGTTCCGACTCCGATTTTGCCGCGAAGTCCGCCCGTGCCGAATTTCAGTTCTTTGTAAAATCTGTCGTTGATTTCGTCCGCGTTGTCTTTTAGCCCTTCGAGTTCGGCTTTGAGCGGGTCGCCGTCGGGCAGTTTTTCAAGCCATAACGAGTACTTTTTATTCATAAATATAATACCTCTTTTAAACTTCTCTCCGCCTTGCGATTAAATATCCTATCGCGACGAAGATTATAAAGTACGCCGCCGAGCCTATAAGGGCGGTAGCGATTATTTTATTCGTGAGTTCAATTTTATCTAAACTGTTTATCATACTTCTCAGCCAGTAGTCGGTAAGGTCTATTCCCGCTTCGTCAAGTTGTTTACGGAAGGAGCCGTTTACAAAGGCAAACAAAAGCGGCAGTATCGGAACGTCCAAAAAAACCGTTGTGGCAATCGCTCCGCCCATTCCCTTGAATAATGACGCGATACCGAAGAAAAACACGCCGTAAGCGATTATAATCGGAAGTTGAAGAATTATATTGAGCCATATATCGTCACGCATAATTCTTGTAAGATATATCGCTCCGAATATTATATGCGATAGTTCGCACAGAAGAAAGTAGGCTACGCATACAGCGAGCAACATTACGAGTTGAGAAAAATATCTTTGAGTCCTCGAATAGCCTTTTGATAAAATTGTTTTTATCGTTTCCCCCGAGAAATCGCAGACGGCGTATACCGAGGCGAATATAGCAAGCGGAATGGGAATTATTTCTGCGGAGGATAGTAGCGAACGCCACATCGCGGGTTTAGTCACTTCGTCGTCGATAATAACGCGTGCACCGCTCATTATGCTCGTTATCAACAAACTTTGCAAAACAATCAAAGCCGCGCAGACGTATAAACTCTTCATCCTCAGGAGTTTTCTAAGTTCGAATTTCAACATCTCTCTCATTAGCCAAGCCTCTCTATAAAGTAATTTTCAAGTCCGCCGCTTAAAATTCCGAGTTCTTCGACGGATACGCCCGATTTTACGAGCAGAGCGTTGAATTTGCCCGAATTTTCCGTTACGTTCGGCAAAATAAGTTCGTTGCCTTTCCTCTTTATTTCGAGTTCGGGGAAGCGAGACCTGAGTAATTCTTCGGCTTTTTCGCCGTCGTCTACGACTATTTTCAGCCCGCTTTCGCACCTTTTTTCGAGTTCTTCGGCGGTTATCTCTTCTATGAGTCTGCCGTTGTTGATTATTCCGTATTTGGTTACGATTTTCGCGAGTTCGTCGAGTAGGTGACTCGATATTAAAAAGGTAACGCCTTTTTCTTTGTTGAGCCTTAAAATACAGTCTCTGATTTCTTTTATTCCCTCGGGGTCGAGACCGTTTACGGGTTCGTCCAAAATCATAATTTCGGGGTTGCCGAGAAGAGCGATCGCTATCCCGAGTCTCTGTTTCATACCGAGCGAGAATTGCCCCGCCTTTTTATTTCCCGTATCCGATAGCCCCACGAGTTCGAGATTGTTTTTGATATCCTCGTCCGTACCGCCGTAGAGTATGGAAAACCTCTTCATATTTTCGTAAGCGGTGCAATTTTTATAAATTCCGGGGGCTTCGATAAGCGAGCCGATTTTCTTTCTCGCTTCACTTTTGTCTTCGCCGCCGAAAAATACCACTTCGCCGCCGTCGGGGAACGCAAGCCCTAAAATGAGCCGCATAGCGGTCGTTTTGCCCGCTCCGTTCTTGCCGATAAAGCCGTAAATGTCGCCGCGACAAAGCGTCATGTCGACGTTATCCACCGCGACTTTGTGTTTAAATCTCTTCGTGAGATTAAACGTCTGTAAAACAATTTCGTTCATAAATTCATTCATAAACCTACCTATAAGTCGATTATTCGGCTTTTTTTTGTTTTTAATACCGTGCTTCTTGCTACATAATACCCTGCCGTCGCTACCATAGAACCGACGGTCGCTCCGAGCGTGTCCATTCCGACGTCGAGCCATTCCGACCCCCTGCCTTGAATAAATCTTTGGAGTATAAATTCGTCGGAAAGAGCGACTAAAAAGCACAACGCTATCGCTATTAACGCCGTATAATACTTCGGAATTTTAAAATCGAAAGAGACGAGGAAGAGGAGCAGGAAAAACGACAGAAGACAAAATTCGAGCGAGTGGGAGATTTCCCTGAGCGTAGGGTGTA